>JBMTVV010000007.1:0-16645 GCA_049451755.1 Bdellovibrionota bacterium | reverse complement strand
TTTGATTTCCCTGCTTGCTGTAAAATTTCTACTGCCCAGCGATCAAGCTCGGAGAGTTCATCTTCGGACTCAAAAACAAAGGTCTCTCCATCAGACCAACACCCGGTACCGGTGAAACGGTCGCCCGTCAGTGAGATAGAGATAATGCGAGCCTCTTCTCCAAATCCGAGCCCACCAAGAAGAATATCTTCCGCCCGAGTTACCTCTTCGAGAAAATCGTCCTTCTGGGTCGACACTCCTAAACGTACCTCCTGAGCGCAATCGTTGCGTTCGTACCGCCGAATCCGAAAGAGTTCGATAGAGCAACATCAACATGCGCTTCACGCTTTTCGTGAGGTACATAGTCAAGCGTACATCCCTCACCTGGCTCATCGAGATTTATGGTCGGAGGAACGACTTGATCACGGAGGGCGAGCGTCGTAAACAGTGCCTCGATACCGCCAGCTGCACCCAAGAGGTGTCCTGTCATTGACTTCGTAGAGCTCACCATCAAGTTAGCGGCGTGCTCTTCACCAAAGACTCGAATGATTGCTCGCGTTTCGGTAATGTCATTCGCATCAGTCGAAGTCCCATGGGCATTGATGTACTGCACATCACCGAGTGCCAACCCTGCATCGCCAATCGCCATCTTCATGCACGAGACCGCACCCTCTCCATCCGGTGAAGGAGCTGTTATATGGTGTGCATCACATGAAAATCCATACCCAATGACTTCTGCTAACGGAGTTGCACCGCGCTGCAGAGCATGTTCTAACTCCTCAAGGACTAAGACAGCAGAGCCTTCACCAAGAACAAAACCATCTCTATCTTTATCGAAAGGCCGTGAAGCTTTCTCCGGATCATCATTTCTCGTCGAGAGCGCCTTCAAGGCACAAAAACCTCCGATTCCAAGTTTCACAACTGCCGCTTCAGAACCACCAGTCACAACCACATCCTGTAGTCCGTCTCGAATCATACGAAAGGATTCTCCAATCGCATGAGTAGCGGAGGTACATGCACTTGTTACGGTATAATTCACTCCTTTCAAGCCGAGGTGGATAGCAATGTTACCGGGCCCCAAGTTTGTGATCATACCCGGAATAAAAAATGGAGAGATTTTTCGAGGTCCTGATTTCAGTAGCAGCTCGTGGTACTTCTCAATCTGATAGAGTCCACCAATACCAACACCGAAAATACACCCCACTCGCTCTCGGGGCATATCTGACTGGTCAAGTCCAGCATGCTTCCATGCCTCATCGCTCGCAACAATTCCGTACTGCGAAAAGAGGTCGAGCTTCTTGAGCTCTTTCGATTCAATAATGTTCGATGGATCAAAATTTTTGACCTCAGCTGCAATATGACAACTAAAGGGTTCAGAATCAAAGCGAGTGATCGGCCCTACACCTGACTTTCCATCAAGTACAGCCTTCCAACTCTCCTCTGCACTCAGTCCCACTGGGGACACCGCCCCTAGTCCTGTAATCACAACCCGTCTTCGATTGTTCACGTTCTCTTTCTCCTTTGATCCAAGCGGTGAAACCGTACCAACGTCTTTCAGTCGAATCAACATTTTAGAGGAGCTTGGGGGGAAAAGGAAACTTTTCGGAATACGAAACCGAATAATTTTAGAGGGTGGCAGGCTTATGTGTTGAGGAGCTCCCCTCACCTGAAATAAAACGGAGGTACAATGAACATTACAAACACAGACCCAGGAACTCAGGCTTTCTTTAGCGCATTCCAAAAGGCAACAGATGAGCTTGATAAGGCAAAAGGACGGCTGATGGCAGCCGCTGAGGCCAAAGATCAAGCGGGAATCTTCCAAGCCCAACAGGACATACAAGAACAGACCCAAATGATGTCCATGCTCACAAACCTCTCACAAACCATCCACAACATACTTATGAAGCTAATAGAGAAACTCAGTGTTCGCATGTAATCAGGGCTACATGCCAAAAGAATAACCGAGAGTAGTTATTCTTTTGGCATTACTAGCATATTCACTACTGTATTTTTGTTAACTCGAGAACTCGCTCTATTCCTTGAAGGTCGCGGTGCGCCACCATCTCAAAGTTTATTCCAATAGACTCTCTTGACTGTAATGCCGCCCACTGTCCCTCCCCACACTCTAGGAAGAGTTTTCCCCCTACTTCAAGGCGAGTTTTTGCTCCATCGATAATGATAAGAAGATCAGAGAGGCCATCCTCATTTGAAAAAAGAGCCCCCGCAGGTTCAAAGGAGAGATCTGGCGCGAGTTTCGTCCCATGCGGTACGTACGGAGGATTTGAGACGATACAGCGAAAGGTCTTATTTCCTATCGGCTCATACCAACTTCCCTCCAAAAATGTAATGTAATCACTTATCCCGTGCTTCATTGCATTCTTGTTTGCGATCTCAAGAGCAGCAGGAGAAATATCTGTTGCAAAAAAGGAACTATTTGCCAGTGTCGCCGAGTGGTTCCGCATGAGCTCATGAACTAGCGAACAGGTAATGCAACCACTACCCGTTCCGAGCTCAAGATACTGAAAGCTTTTAGAGTGACTGAGAAGAAACCTCTGGGCGTGTTCGACAAGCATCTCCGTTTCAGGTCGAGGGACAAGGACCGCTGGACTGACAGCGAAAGTCAGCCCAAAAAACTCTTTCTCACCGCAGATATACGCCACAGGCTCGCCACGAGCTCTTCGAGCGATTAATTCCCTGTAGGTCTTTTCTGTACCAGCAGAAAGCACCTCCTCTCCCCGTGCAATGAGGAAAAGTCGATCTACATCGAGTAAGTGAGCCAGAATCACCTCTGCATCGAGCTGAGGCGACTCACTGCTGTGTATGAGATTATGGCGAGCCTCATAGACCGCTTCTTTAATTCTCAACACCTTTCAAGGCCTCTGCCTGATAGTATGAGATTAAGGGATCTATCACCTGATCGAGATCTCCATTCACCACCGCGTCAAGACTGTGAAGCGTAAGTCCAATCCGATGGTCTGTTACACGTGATTGGGGATAATTATATGTTCTTACTTTCTCGGAGCGCTCTCCCGTTCCAACTTGACTCTTTCGATCGGCCTGTCGTTCAGCATCAGCTTCTGCCTGCATCTGTTCGAAGAGTCGAGCCTGAAGAACCTTCATCGCCTTCTCACGATTCTTATGCTGAGATTTTTCATCTTGCATCGCGACGACAATACCGGTCGGAAGGTGTGTGATACGTACCGCCGAATCAGTCGTATTCACACTTTGTCCTCCCGGACCACTAGAGCGATACACATCAATACGGAGGTCTGCCTCATTGATTTTTATCTCAACATCTTCTGCCTCTGGCAGTACGGCGACGGTAACAGTTGACGTATGAATTCTTCCCTGTGTTTCAGTTACTGGCACACGTTGCACCCGATGAACTCCACGCTCAAACTTCAATCGACTGAAAGACCCCTCTCCTCGGATCATGGCAATAACTTCCTTATATCCACCGGCCTGCGCTTCACTCGTCCCCATAAGGTCGACTTTCCACCCCCGTTCTTCCGCATACCTCATGTACATCCGAATGAGATCGCCACAGAAGATGCCTGCCTCATCACCGCCGGCACCAGCACGAATTTCCAGTATTACGTTCTTGGAATCGTTCGGATCTTTCGGCAACAGTAAGAGCTTCAAATCATGAGTCAGCACCACGACCTCTTTCTCAAGAAGCGCTGCTTCTTCCTTCGCAAGCTCAACCAACTCCGGGTCTTTCCCAGCAGATATGATCTCCTTCGAACCTTTGAGCTCCTCTTGTGCTTTTTGATATGCACGAAACGTCGCGACTATCGGTGTCAGGTCCTTATGTTCTTTTGTTAAACGAGTGACTCGTTCACGGTTCGCATGTACTTCAGGACTCGCAAGCTCTTTCGCAATCTCTTCGTACTTACGCTCAACCTCCTGCAATTTATCCCACATACCCGACGTACCTCATAAATGATAACAACGCTACAACTATACTACAGAAGAGATGCCCAGACTGTCTTCAGGAGCCGTGGCCACAATAGAGAAATTTTACGATTTGCTCTGCCCGGCATTGCTCGATTTGAGAGAAAGACAAGACTTACCGCGGTCTCTGGATCAAACCAGATAGCACACCCTGACGACGACACAGCCCCAAGCGAGTGCTGGAAAGGCTCTGGCGGCTCAATTCCGAAAGCAGTTTTTGTTGTTGCCCAACCACACGCCCACTGCGCTTCAACTTCTGGAAAGCGAAAGAAAGAACGAACTACCTCTGTAGACACAAGCGGCGTACCAACACCGCGATAGCTACTGAGCAACGCCTGGATAAGAAGAGTAAGATCGCGAGCGTTCGCAAAAAGACCCGCCTCTCCCGAGACTCCGCCAATAGCCCATGTATTTTCATCCCACACTTCGCCTCGAATGACCCTCTTTCGCCACGGGCACTCCTCTGTCGGCACGAGTACCCGAAGCTCTGGTTGAATGTCTCCCTTACGAACAAGCGCATGGTCTATGAAGCCACTCTGGCGAATGTTTAAGGGCGAAAATAAAAACTTCTGAGCAAGCTCATTGACTCGTTTTGCCCACAGTTCTTCCACAAGAAATCCCAGAACGAGACTCTCAATCTCCCCGTACTGTGAGATTTGACCAGGAGTAGCACGGGGCGTCATTCGATTGATCTGCGTTAACATCTGCTGTGCAGCTCCTCTTCCCATGGCTGTTCCAAAGGGAACCTCCTTCCGGATAGAGGTAAACTCTTGATAGAAGGATTCTCCTACAGGCAATCCACTTTGGTGTCTCACAAGATCTTCAATACGAATGAGCGATTTGCCGAAGGTACCGAATCCATGGATGTGTCGACTGACTCTATCCGATAGCTGAACCTTTTCCTCCTCCACTGCTTTCATGAGCAAAGGAGTCGTAATAATACTACTAGTCAACGAATCCACATCATACACAGACTGGTATTGTACCGGTGTCAGCTCTCCATCTTCTGTGAGCGGTATAAAAGAATGATTGCCGCTCACTTCATCGAAATAGATGTCTCTTCCGCGAGCCAAACAATAGGAGCATCCTGGGAAAATCTTCTCCTGAATCGAGGCCTCAATCAGATCCCGAACGGAATCCTGAGAATGACTCTCTTCTCTCACCGATGTTGCAAGACCCATAACTGCTTACCTCTACTAACACTGCCACATTGAGACGGCCACATTGAGACGGAACTGCTACTCTGTTCGAAACACTCTTACTCCCATCGCACTCTGTTATCTCAGTATGCGCACGAAGTAGCGCACTCCTGCGATTAAACAAACAGGAATCTCATTTAGAGCGGTTTCAGAAGAGATACCCCTTCAGGGCCACACTGGACGTCTCTTCCCAAGGGAAGAGCTCTATTGTACGCCCCGTGCCCGAAAGCCTTCGTAGAATAGACCGGAAACGACCAGTGAGCAAAGAACCGCCGGAAAACTTCTGAAAGTTCGGGACCCTTCGCAGCAGTATGGGAGCATCTTGCGAACTCTCCAAGAAGAACCCCTTGCACATCATCGAAAAGACCAGAAGCCCCAAGATGACATAAGTTACGATAAATACGGTGAGGAGCCTCTCCGACATCCTCCAGCAACAAAAGCGCGCCTCGGAAATCGGGGAAAAACGGAGTCCCCACCATACTACACAATACCGACAGGTTCCCTCCAATGAGGGGGGCTACGACTGGCTCCCTAGAAGCACCTGAGATGAGAGATATCTCCTCTCTCGAGATGAGCTCACGATGTCCTGTAAACAATTGAAGTAAGCTCTTCAGATTCTCACACCGGAGTTTCTCGGGAAGCTCCGAGCGAAACCCCAATAGGGAGGGCCCATGAATAAGAGTCAGTCCAGCTATCCCATAAAGAGCAAGCAGCAATACCGTGAAGTCAGAAAAGCCACACAGTACTTTTTGCTGCCCCTCAAGAGCCTCTTTCACATCTGACCGAAGCCGCTCATGGAGCAACTCATGAGCTCCAACTCCGCCCCTTGCAATGAGAGCAATTCCAAGCTCTTGGCTTTTTAGAAAGTATTTGAGCGCTTTTAAGCGTTCAGAGGCTGCGTTCGCTGAAAATAAAAACTCCGCTGACCCATAATGTCTGTATGGATCGATAGGATAAAAAAGAGATATCTCTGCATTTTTATGAAAAAATTGCTCAACCTCATTCCGGATCGGTGGAGCAAGTGGTGCACTTGTTGAAAGGATACACAGCTTCGAAATGGTTCGCGGTTCACCGAGTTCATCTGGTAACATACGGTAGTTACTCCCATTTGCCCCCGAATTACTCGACGGGGATGACTCTAAAACTTCCAGTCTTTCCAGTACTCTACACAAACTCTGAAAGACTGGGCAGGGCGATTCCTGATTTTTTCTCGATGCCCCTTGAAAATCTGCTCGTGAATGTCCACCTGTAGAGCGCAGAAGGGTTACACGTATCAGGTGAAAGGCAAAGTGCTCAAACACTCGTGCTGATTAGCTTTAGAACCCATTTTTGGGGTAAGGTGTGGCTCCGTAACGTGGACCGAAGGGTACCATTGATTACAAGACGCGAAAGCTGCTCAAAGAGGGCTAATTGCCGGGACAGGTCGGGTGACCCAGAGAGAGCAGTAAGGAAGGTTTACTTCACAATAGATATAAAACTGTTACGCGCTCTCTTATATCTGGCTCTCATATTTGGCCTTCTCGATGAGATTACAGGCTCGATGAGAAAACAGGCTCAATGAGAAAACAGAGAAGCGAGCATCACGTAACGTTGCATGAGGAGAAGAAAAGATGAGTGAGAACAGTAAGATTCGTCCTCTTCAAGATCGTTTGATCGTCAAGCGCCTTGAGGAAGATGAAAAGACAGCATCCGGGCTCTACATCCCTGATTCTGCGAAAGAAAAGCCACAACAGGGTAAAGTACTCGCTGTGGGCAAAGGAAAAGTTCGAGAAGACGGAACTATTCAACCAATCGACCTGAAGGTTGGTGATGTTGTTCTTTTCGGAAAATATTCCGGACAAGAAATTAAAGTTGATGGAGACGAAGTTCTCATCATGCGAGAAGACGACGTTTATGGCGTGGTGGTTCAGTAACATTGTTACAGAACACAGAACATAAAGTCTTTGTAAGAAAGAAAGGAAAAAAATAATGGCTAAGATTCTTGAATTTGGACTCGAAGCAAGAGAGCAAATCCTCAAAGGAGTACGAACTCTTGCTGACGCAGTCAAAGTAACAATGGGTCCTCGCGGACGAAACGTCGTAATTGAGAAGAGCTTTGGCGCTCCAACAGTAACGAAAGACGGGGTAACAGTAGCAAAGGAAGTTGAGCTCGAAGGGAAGTTCGAGAACATGGGTGCGCAGATGGTCAAGGAAGTAGCTTCCAAGACTTCTGACGTAGCTGGAGACGGAACAACGACTGCTACGGTATTGGCAGATGCAATCTACCGAGAAGGGCACAAGCTTGTTTCAGCTGGACATGATCCAATGAATATCAAGCGCGGAATCGACGCAGCTGTCTCTGCAGTTGTTGACTTCCTCTACACCCTGAGCCAAGCGACAAGCGGCAAAGAAGATATTGCTAAAGTTGGCACTATTTCAGCGAACGCAGACGCTGAAATCGGAAATATCATTGCTGAAGCGATGGAAAAGGTAGGGAAGGAAGGAGTTATCACTGTTGAAGAGGCAAAAGGTCTTGAGACAGAACTTGAAGTTGTTGAAGGTATGCAATTTGATCGCGGATACCTCTCTCCATACTTCGTAACTGATCCAGATCGCATGGAGTGTGAGCTCGCTAACTGCTACATCCTCATCCACGAAAAGAAGATCTCAAACATGAAAGATCTTCTCCCAGTGCTTGAGCAAGTTGCAAAATCAGGTCGACCACTTCTCATCATCGCAGAAGACGTAGACGGTGAAGCACTTGCTACTCTCGTTGTGAACAAGATCCGTGGAACACTCAACGTTTCAGCAGTGAAAGCTCCTGGATTCGGCGATCGACGAAAGGCGATGCTTGAAGACATTGCAATCCTCACTGGTGGAAAGGCCGTCAGCGAAGACCTTGGCATGTCTCTTGACAGCATCACGCTTGACCAACTTGGAACAGCGAAGCGAATTGTCATCAACAAAGAGAACACGACTATTATCGATGGAGCTGGAGAGAGCAGCGCAATCGAAGGTCGTGTGAAGCAAATCCGAGCTCAGATCGAAGAAACTTCTTCTGACTATGACCGTGAGAAGCTCCAGGAGCGACTCGCGAAGCTCGTTGGTGGCGTTGCTGTCATCAATGTTGGTGCTGCAACAGAAGTTGAAATGAAAGAAAAGAAAGCTCGCGTCGAAGATGCTCTTCATGCAACTCGCGCGGCAGTAGAAGAAGGAATCGTACCTGGTGGAGGTGTTGCACTTCTTCGAGCTGCAAAGAAGCTAGGAGAGCTCAAGCTCGACAATGAAGAGCAAATGTTCGGCGTAAAAATCGTAAGAACAGCAATCACAGCTCCTCTTCGTACCATCGCTTACAACGCCGGTGTTGAGCCAGCAGTTGTCGTTGATAAGGTACAGG
Organism: Bdellovibrionota bacterium; assembly: GCA_049451755.1. Lineage (GTDB taxonomy): Bacteria > Bdellovibrionota_C > UBA2361 > UBA2361 > RFPC01 > RFPC01. The sequence goes on along the minus strand of JBMTVV010000007.1, from coordinate 8,137 downwards.
CTGGAGAAGGTGCGTTTGGATTCAATGCTGCGACCCTGCAGTATGAGGACCTCGTGAAGGCAGGCGTTATTGACCCAACAAAAGTTGTGAGAAGCGCTCTTCAGAACGCAGCATCTGTTGCTGGACTCATGCTCACCACAGAGGCAGTCATCGCGGAAAAACCAGCTGATGAGTCAGCTGGAAATCCTGCTGCTGGCATGGGCGGCATGGGCGGCATGGGCGGTATGGGTGGCATGGGCGGCATGATGTAAGCCAACCAGACACTCACACTGTCTACCAGGAGGAGTCGCGACTAATGAAAAGTCGTCTCCTCCTGAGTCGCATAAAAGAAAAAGGGAGTCCCATGTGACTCCCTTTTTCTTTTGCAGCTTTTTCTTTTCCAGATATCCGCGTTACAATCTAACTGTATGATTCTAACGGAATTTCGCATTCACCATATTGGGCTCATAGTGCATGATATTGAGCGAGCACTCCCTTTCTATCGTTCCACCTGTGGTTACGAAGAGATGCCCAGGGAAACTCTACATGCATTCAATGCCGAGATAGCCTTCCTACTTCCGACATCTCGAGTAGATCGCGAACTCAAAAAAACACCACTCAAGAATAACTCTCTTGATAGTACCAATCTTACAGCGATTGAACTCCTCCAACCCATCGAACAGAAAGGAGCACTGTGGAAGTTTCTTGAGAAGCGGGGTGAAGGACTCCATCACATCTGCTATGAGGTAGGTGATATCGCTCTGGAACACGCCAGGCTCTCCGCAGCCGGTCTTCACTTCATCGACGAAAAACCACGCCTAGGCGCTCATGGGAGTATGGTGGCTTTTATTCATCCAAAGAGCTGCCATGGGGTCCTGACCGAGCTAGTACAGCCAGCTAGAAAGTAAGTAACACGCAATTCCGTATTCACTCTTGGTTTTTAAGTATCACTGAATACACGGTTTTCTGCTTGAACACGCCAATGTGCACAGAGCAACAATGTGGCAGTTCACTTCTGTTTGGCTAGACCCTGCCCCCGTGCTAGACTACCTCCGCGAAGCGCCAATAGAGACTTAACACCCTTAAGAAAATACGTATGAGACATCATTACAACCACTACTATTCGTATCCTTTGCGAAGCCTTGCTGTATCTCCTATGCTTGCCGTGTTCTCCCTCTTGATGAGCATGACTATGTTCACTCCAACGTTAGCAGCACAAGAGGCGTTAGAGCAGAAGACTGCCGAACCACTAGGGCAATGCGCAATTCTCATCTCGATGTGCTACGAAAAATCAGATCCCCAGCAGATCTCGAACTGCCTCTACTCCGGTGCAAACCATGCCTTCTGTGAAGGAACGCTTCTTGGCAAGATTACCTTTCAGCGCTGGATTATGTCTCCTGTCAGCACACAGGCAGGTCAAGGACTGGCGGGTCAAGGACAGGCAGTAAGCTTTCTTGGTCCTCAAACAGTAAATGCTCAGTGCATTCAAGCGTTTGACCAACGATTCAAAAATGCGGTTCGGGCGGCCAGCACGTTAGAAGAGAGCCTCGGTTCCCTCCAGGAAAAGCTCTCGAACTGTTCAGTTCAAGCCACTGAGGAGTAGAGAGTTTGTGGCTGTTAGGCTCGCTCAACAATGAGAGTTCACGAAGCACAACTTGCACACGCAGCCGACCTCATACGGACAGGTTCTGTTGTAGCATTTCCGACGGAAACCGTTTACGGACTTGGTGCCGATGCGACCAATGATACTGCGGTACAAAAGATCTTCCATCTGAAAGGAAGACCCTCTCACAACCCCCTCATTGTACATCTTGCCCATCGAGAGCAGCTCTCTGAATACGTCACGATTAAGGAGAAATCACGAGTTGCCGAGCAACTCGAGCGACTCTGCCCTCTTTGGCCTGGCCCTCTCACCATCGTATTTCCTGAAAAAAAATCGATTATCACAGACTCAGCATCGGCTGGTCTCTCCTCTGTAGGAATCCGTGTCCCCAATCATCCAGTTGCACGATCATTGCTAGAACTCTCAAATCGACCAATTGCAGCTCCAAGTGCAAATATGTCCGAATACGTTAGTGCCACGACAGTAGACCATGTCCGGGACTGCTTTGGTGATACCCTTTGCATTCTCGATGGTGGACCTTCGTCTCTCGGAATTGAATCAACGATCGTTCAACTTTCAGAGGAGCATCCTGCAATAATTCTCAGACCAGGCTCCATCACAAGAGAGCTGCTTAGCCAACATCTGATGGAAGAACTCTCATCCGTTGAACCTAGGACGCATATGAGAGAGTCAGTCATCGCTCCCGGACAGCTCAAGAAACACTATGCTCCCCGGACTCCTCTTTACTTTATAGAGAATAGTCAGGACGAATCTTTCTTAGAAGCTTCGAAGAATCTCCGAGTTGGCAAAATTTTATTCTCTCAGCAGGAGAAACCATACGATGATAGTATATCGACTCACTACTTAAGTACCGCAGGTGAGCATGGAGAATGTGCGAAGAATCTCTATGCAACTATTCGCAACCTTGATAAGGCGAATTTGGATCTGATAGTAATCGAAAAGCCAAAGCAAGGGCCTCTATTCGAGGCGCTTTATGACCGGCTAAAAAGAGCTGTTCAAGAACCAAAGGGGTCTCTTTCTCTTGCACAAAAGACTTCGATGGAGTGAACTAGTACTCGATCGTAGAAGCAGAAAGCCTAGACTCATTTCGTTGCCATTCGAGAAATGACAACGGGAAAGCTCTCTCACGTGAAGTACATGTTAAAGAGTGACAATTAGTAATTGAACGATATCTCCATGAATAATCCGGACACAGAAACTTATATTCACGGTGTTAGAAAAAAGACGCTCCAGACATTTCCAGATGATCGTGGATTCTTTCGTGAAATCCTTCGATACAATGAAGACGTATTCTCAGAGGGACAATTCGCTCAGTGGAGTCACTCCAAGATGAGTAAGAATGTGGTGAAGGCATGGCACTTCCATCACCGCCAAACAGACTGGTGGTACCTCGCGCTGGGCACTATCGAGGCAGTGCTCTACGATTACAGATCGGAAAGCCCAACTCATAGGCAGAAAATGCAGCTTATCCTCTCCGGTGATGACTCTTCATCTTCCAATCTCATACGAATCCCTCCCGGAGTCCTCCATGGGCTGAAGGTTTTAAGCGCTACGGCTCACCTCCTCTACATCACCTCTCAGATATATGACCCCGAGGACGAAGGCAGAATTCCATACAACGACCCAGCTATTCCTCACGAGTGGGGGGAGGATGTTATTACGGTTCCTCGAGATCGGATTCTTCACATTCCATCGTATGAACGTGCTCCGATAGTTGGCTGACGAATTGGTAGGCCGATAGCGTACTACGCACATAACTCAGTGTATTCACAGCATCTATTTACTAGCTTCGCTGCCGTATTTTTCACTTTACCTTTCTCTTCTTCCTGACGATTTCTCCTACACAACATGGAGAGAATCGGGAGCGAACACTATGAGTAATCTAGCTAAATTGAACAAAGATATGCCAATTCTCGTGGTCGATGACTTCAACACGATGCGACGGATCGTGAAAAACTGCCTTCGACAACTTGGATTTACGAATATTCATGAGGCCGTTGATGGAGAGGCCGCTTGGAATAAAATTCAATCAACCCCTGTTGAATTCATTGTATCTGACTGGAATATGCCAAATAAAATGGGAATCGACCTGCTTCGCGATGTACGGGGCGATGACCGCTTTAAAAACATTCCCTTCTTGATGGTTACGGCCGAAGCTCAGAAAGATAATATTCTAGAGGCTGCCCAGGCTGGAGTATCGAACTACATTATCAAGCCATTTACCGCCGATGTCTTGTCGGAAAAGATGGAAGCTATTTTTAAGAACCGCGCCTAAACTGCCGGATCAGACATGAAAGATTCAAAATACCATACAGCGCAAGAGCATGCGCTTCAATCACTCTTAGAGTGCATCGTTAATGGCGGCAAGCAGCCACTCCTTCCTCTTCTTCAAGAGCTTGGTTTCGGGAATAATCGTCACTTAAAACGCACTTTAGAAACAATCCAGGAGGGAGCTTCCTTCTACAGCGAGAATCTTGCTAAGGAGTTTCAATCTACACAATCAATGGCTCAAACGAGCCTTGCTGATGCACCAGAGAAACTCAATGCTATCATTCGACTTACTGCGGATGCCGCGACGGAAGTGATCAATCTCGCTGAGCAGCAAGAGCAGTCACTTCGTAAAGCAGAGCGTCTACTCCATGGCATGAAGAATCAATTTGATGCTGACCCTACTATTGCACAGAAGATGCGTCACGCTTTTGAGACGTTCTATCACTCTGAACTTCAACTTATTGCAGCAAGTAAAGACTTGAATCAGAGCATTTTGCTGGCTCAAAGCTACCAAGACATCACGGGACAACACGCGAAAAAAGTTATTCGTACAATAGATTCGGTAAAGAAAAATATTCTTGGTTTCTTTTCTCTCTTTCGAAGAGATATTGAGACGAACATTGTCGAGATGAATGAAGTAGTGGCGGAACAGAGTCTACGCGATCAACAGCACGATGAGTCGCAGGTGGGAGAAAACTCAATGAATCAAGACGATGTCGATGATATTCTCAAGAGCTTAGATTTCTAAGCGTTTCATCGCCTAGTCGTGACCATACCAGATCTATATGCATTTATGACCAAAGATGCGATGCTTTGTCTGGGCGAGTACCTACGCAGCATGGGTGAATCGCGTTCGATGCGCTTGAGGTAACTCACCTAAAATATTGCAAGCAGTTGCCCTTCATTGACTGGGTGTTCCTCTCATTTTACCCTCATTACAATTAACGGAGTCCTCGTTGGCTCGTACTGAAGTTGCAATAGATGCCCCAACCCGCTGAATCGCATGACGAGGAGTCGTCTTCATCGACTGAAACTCAATCCTTGGAACCATCCTTCCTGCAGTCACTTGCAGATGCGGCTTTTAGTAATCTTCGTAGTCTATTTCGCAATAAAACATCACTTGAACCACTCACACTTCAGCAAAGCGATCTGGAAGAAACCGATCGGAAGCTATTTATAAAGGAGTTCTCGAAGATTCATAACCAAACGGACGAATCTCCGTTCTCGGATGACAAGAATAACGTAAAAGATTACGCAAAGCATCGTCTTACAATTGAACAGGCAGTAGATCTATCACACACGCAAGCACATAAATGGAAAAGTATTCGGGATCTTCTCAATTCTGCTGATTGCACATATGCAACCCTGGAAGAAAATGCTCGATTGATCACAACGCTTCTTCCTCACAGAGAAAAAAAAGGGATGATAGAAACACTCAGCCGAATAGCGAGAGGTGTCTCCGTGCCAATTACTTCTCATAGTTCAGATGCTCAGCATCTGAGAGGCCTCTTAACGACTGAGGAGTTTGAACTGCTGGTACATCTACAGGATCAAGCAGTATTTGAGGTGCCCGTTCCTGAGACGCTAAAAAATTACAGGCAATTTGATGGGTACTATATTGGATCACAAAACCAGACGAGTGATGGCTCTCGCGCTCCAATCGCTTTTCATGCGCATTCAATCCCTCATCAGATAACACCAATTATGCCTACACAGCTCCGGGACCTAGAAGCGCCGATACGATTCTGTTTCAATGGGCTCAATACCACTGTGCATGAGCACTTCGAGCTGCTAGAGACACTTGCTGATTTTCATGAGGCGCCTCTTATCGGCGTTTATAGCGCAAAAATGAAAAATGTACGTGGAGAGTTTAAGCGTGCAATTAATGATTCTCTTGATAGAAGAGACAATCCAACAATTAATACCGGAAGAGATCTCGTTCTCGCAACGATTCTCGCTGATGAACCTCTCTCACTTATCGGTATTAGTCATGGCTGTTCAATTCTCACCAAAGCGCTCAATCGTGCTGCCTTTCTACTGAGAGAACAGAAAGGATGGAGCGCTAGAAAGATAGAAGATGCGTTTGCCCTGCTAACAATAGAAACATATGGAGGTGCAACGTGGTCGTATCCTGATGGTCCTGACTATCGTCATTATATCTACAAACCAGATCCAGTGCCGTTTACATTCGGCCTAACTCCGCTTTTACTCTCTTCAAGCGAACATCATGCCCTTCAGGAGCACTTTCAGGATTCAGCAGATTCATTTTTCGCTGGTCTGCAAAAGTTTCACTCCATTGTAAAAATGTTTTTGCCAGAACCTAAGATTCATCCAGGAAGAAATGCCGAAATCATTTTGCTTGAACACTCTCACAATCCAGCAGAGCATTCTCCACACTCTCTGACAGCTTATATTGATGCTATTCGAGCAACGCAGAGGAAGAAGCTCTAGACGAGCTCAATATTAGCACGGGGCACCGTTACAACAGTCCCATCTTGAAGTCGCGCTCGTAATACGCGAGCTCGGGCACCTGTTGGAATTACTTCTTCATGTACAGGAAGCTCAACAACAGTCGCGAACTCCCCAAAATAGGGGACGCGGAGTAGTCGGATGTCAGCCCCTGGTTCCAAGATGAGCTCTTCAGTACGAGGAGCATGTACGTGCGTATCGTCTGTATCAACGATGAGCTCAGGTCGAACCGCTCCTGCTCGAACTTGTGTCTTTCCATTCATGGAAGCATTTTTACCGGAGAGGCCGTCAAGTGCGCGTAGCACTCGGTGTGAAATACCCAGATTACCGAAGCCGTCAGTCACGATCAGACTAAAGGGAATATCTTCATCACCCGTTAAAGCGATGCCAAGCTCATATCCAAGAAACTCAGAGAGCACCCGATCATCAATCGAGCCACAGACAAGTCCTACAACCTCCCTACGAGCAGCCTCACGCAGTGCCTCTATTGTTGGAGCACTACCTCCAACGCAGATACTACCGGGAGGTACAGAGGCAACATCGTTCGGTCTAATTTCTTGGTGACTCGGAATATCAAGAAAATAGAGCGAGCCCTTTTGTTCTCCACCAACTCCAAAAATTCCTTGGACAAAGCAGGCATCACTCGTAATCGTTACCGACTTGCCAGGCTCAATTGCTGTGACAGTACCCGATATATATGCATCCACCTCAATTCGCTTTGGAGCGAGTCGAAGTCCGAGGTGTCCAGTTTTAGAGGCAATAAACTCGACCGTCCCCGACTCAGGAGCTCGTGCCTCACTATTGAGTAAGCCAAAGAGGCCTGACTGGTGGCAGAGGAGATCCCCACTCTCTACAGAATCGCCCTCGCGTACGCGAAGTCCAGATAATACCTCAGACACTTCCAGTCCCATTCGCTCTGGGAGCCGCAATATATAGAGGTCTCCGGAAAGTTCTGCCTCTGCAACAATCTGGTTACTGACAACGCGTTCTCCTTCCTGCACGAGGAGCGCTCCCCGGACAGGGAGCTCTCGTACACGAGTGATTCGTCTTCGAGGAGTACAGATAAGACCAGGGGTTAATGCTCTAGACATTCACTTCCTCCCTGCTCTCATATAATGATAATGACTGAAACAGTTCCCTCCGTTTCCGATATTCTTCACTTGGCTCGGCAAACTCTTGAGGTCGATTTCTTCCATCAACTAGAAGTCCAAAGGCTCCAATAGAAACCGCTCCTCGATACTCTCGCCCAGGGCCAGCACCTATATCGACACTACGAGAGACAGGTTCAACTCTTAATTCTCCTTCCATGCCAGCATATTCCTGAAATAGTGCTACCTCGCCTCGCCTTACTACTCCAACCTCTTTTCCTTGAAAGAAAATACGACAGAGCTCCGTCAATTTCTTTTTTGCTGGAAATACTGGAACAATTGAATGTGCAATATTTACAAGACAGTCATTCGCAAAGATTTCAGTCGCTGCTTCCTTATGAATAGAAGAAAAAATCCCAAGATGCGGCATCATAAAAATAGAATCAACAGCCAGTTGCGTTACCCCCTGGAGACCAAATCCCTCTACCATCATCAAAGCAGCCTGAAGACGACTCGGTGCGTGGCTGAGCACCCCTCCCGACCCAATGACAATATCAAGCTTCATGAGATCAACGAGCTCATACCGATTTGTTGCTTGCGAGAAAATATCAGCTATTCCCTTTTGTTTTTGCGAACCAGATAATCCAACTGCTAGTGAACGATGATGATCGAGAGAAAGTCGAAGCGCCTCACGACATACTGCCTG
>JBMTVV010000006.1:0-17682 GCA_049451755.1 Bdellovibrionota bacterium | reverse complement strand
TCGAAGCTTAGCTTCGTGCCGGTTCGATTCCGGCCCTCGGCACTCCTTCGCTCTTTGAGCTGCGGCGCACCTTCAGTTAGCGAATCCCTCCTTCTCTCAGGGCCTCGGGTATGAAGAGTCCCAGAGCCAGCCTCACATGATCTCAAGTGATTAGTAGTACTTGCTTGTGCACTCGAAGAACTCCCCTGTGTGGGTGAGAGAAAGTAAGGGACTCTCAGGTTGATAATCCTTCAGTAAATTGTCCCGGAGTAGGTTTTACTGAGCAACAGCCATACATCGAGTTTCACTATATGAGATATTTTTCTCCCCTCAAGTTCTACATGAAAGGAGAGGCATGGTGGTTAGCTCCGGATGGAATTTGCAAACGAAAAATAGTAGATGGTTCAGTTGATTTTGAATGACATGCGACGCTAGCCGCTCGTAGTTCAACAGTAGGCATCGCAGTCGAGCATTGTTCACTTTTCATTAACTCAGCGCATCTAAAAAAGGCTTAGTTGTTGCCGATTGCCCCCACCCTTATCACTCTTCCTCCCGCTCCTCCGTCGATTCGAGCCGTGCTTTCGTAAAACCTCTTCACTAACCGCTTTCCCCTTCGCTGACTTTTTAATCGCATAGAGGATCTGTCGCATCTTGGCACTCGACTCCCGATAGTCAACCATCGGCTTGTAGTAGTGCGGTAATGGATGGGAGGTGTGAGAGAGGAGCTCGGGGAGGGTGTACGAGCGCAACTCGGGTACCCAGTGGTGTGTGAAGCGAAGATGTGGATCGTGCTCTGAGAGCTGTTTCTCCGGGTTGTAAACACGAATCGTGTTAATGCCAACTACCCCAGCTTGCATCTGGAGTTGGCTAATGTGAATCCCAGGCTCATAGTCGTAGAAGAGAGCGGCGAGGGGATACATGATATCACGCCAAGAGAGATGTAAGATGTGACAGGCATAGGATACGACCATTGCCCGCATACGGAAATTCAAAAACCCTGTCGCCTGTAAACACCGCATGCAGGCATCAACGAGGGGAACTCCGGTTGCTCCTGTAAGCCACCGCTCGAGTCTTTCTGCGTCACTTACATACGGAATATCCCGAAAGGCTGGATTGAGGGCTCGAAACTCCATCTTTGGCTCTGATTCGAGCCGTTGAATAAAGTGATCGTGCCAGTGAAGCCGTGAGGTGAAGGCTCTTAAAGACGAACGCCAGCTTGTAGATTCTTCATGTGAATCTCGCTCAAGTTCCTTGATTCGTGCCTCAGTGAGGGAGAGGACTCGTCTCAGCGATATCGTTCCCCAGGCAAGGTGTGCTGATAGTCGGGAACCTGAAGTCATCGCCGTGACCGGAGAACTAATACGATATCGGTACTCCATTCCTCGCGTTTGAAGGAAAGAATCCAGCGTCACTTCCGCCTCTTGCTCAGATACTACGAGGCGAGTACCTGAAGGTATTGTAAGGGAGAATTGAGTCGGTAGTTGCGCAGGAATATCACGCTTACTCATTTCACTTCTCAGGGTTGAGCTGATTGGGAATGTGGGAGGTGCTTCGTGTTGTGGTGCATACATGCGACGGTGCCACAGAGCCGTGCGTTGTGACCGGTCTTTTAGTCTTCGAATAACTCCGTTAGTTGGTAGCTCTATCCAAGGAATGCCTCTGGTAGCAAGATATCGCGCTACCCGTTTATCTCTTGAGTAAGTAAAGCTACTCCCTGTCTCTTCGTGGCTGAATATGGCATCAATTGCTGTATATCGTTCAACCTCAGTGAGGGCCTCTTCAAATTCGCCGATACATACCCACAGGTTACTACCACGTGCCTGAAGCTGTTCTCGTAGCGCTCTCGCTGCGTCGCGAATAGCCTCAAAGTGAAACCCTGAGTAATCAGGCGAGTTCATGATAGAGGGCTCGAGAATAAGTAGGGGGATGACTTGGGTAGCATGACGTAAGCTCTCAGTAAGGGCTGAGTTGTCTTTGAGGCGTAGGTCACGCTTTATCCACCAGATCACATTCTTATACATAGCGGAGGGTTAGACGGTCATCTGCTTGAAAGATGACATTATGGGAGAGAGTATCGTTTGATTTTTTTGACTAACTTCGTCTTCCTCCATACTGTGTCGTTGCTGAGATGAAGGAGTGATTCTCTCAGAAGTATTGGGGTTAAAATGGAGAAGAAACATGAAAAACCTCAGTATGTACTTTACTCTCATAGCGTGTTCTCTTGGCGCGCCCCTTTTAGCCCAGGAACCCTCCTTTGATACCGCATTTGAGCAGCATTGTAGTGATATCGATGCTGACACCCGTCTAGAGAATTTCAAGAAGCAATGCCAGGAGACGTATACTCGGTATAAGGGGGACCTGCTCCGTAGCTATTACCTAGAAACTATGACGGAGAAAGATACGGATATTATATACGACTCTGAGATTGAGAGTTTCGGTCATTGTCCGAACCAGGTCATTCCCGACGGAGTTCCCGGTCCTGGAGCTCTTCTCGATAGTAAGTCTTCTATAAAACAGAAAGTACGGGAGGTGATTACTGATAGAGAAACATCCATTACCACCACTACTATCGCTTGTGAGTTTATTGCAAGCTGTGAACCGTGCCTCGATAAGGGAGATGCAGTCGCAAGTAGTTTCATAGGGCTAGAATAACACAGAGCCCCAATCTGATACGGTTGGCCAGTCTCTTTCAGCTAAGGTTCTATGGATATGAGGGAGTATTTGGCAATCGCTTGAGCTATCAGTGTTATAGGCGCTTGCCTCAGTGAGACATAACTCTTTTACGAAAAATGACTAGATTGCCTCTCCTTGCCCTGTTTCATGATACCTCGCTTTACTATCGGTTTATAAATAGTGAAGTGGCTCCTTCGCTACAGAGTCAGCCTATGTTGGGTAAGAGGCAGTTCTAGCCAGGATGTTTAACTATTCTTCGATGTAAGGAATAAGATGTTTGGTTCTCAAAACGTACCAACAGAAGAGCAAGCAGTCCATCTCTTGGTCCGAAATGGTGGACGTAGGGTGGATGATGGAAAATTTCAGGCAAATACGGCTCGATATATTGGACGAAATGGACCATTACGAGATGTGCTTTTAGAGTTTCCTGATGACAAGACAGCACGCGAGGCATTTTCAAACCTAATTGAGCGGGTGAACCAGAAAAAGTGGATGCCCGGTTTTGATAGGATTTCACCGGCTCGAATCGAGTTTTTAGGAATTGCGCAATCTATAGGGCTAGAAGCTTCTCTCTTAGATCCGGGGGTGATGTTTGGCAGTAATAGATTATTTTTTCATGATGAGACGAGTGGTGAGAACCTCGGAGTGCTTCGTATCTCAGCTGTCGAAGATGATAGGCGTGATGTTGATTTGCTTGAAGAGCTCTTTACGGCTACAACCGGACATAAGCTTGGATATGTCTTATTACGAGATGATGAGCTCTAGCAGCGCCTTGTGCCCTCATGAAGTAATGTATCAACGCACTGTTATTCCTCGTTCATTGTAAATATCGGAATAAGGCACGTGCTGAGGCCATCCGTCTCATTCCACGATAATGAATGTCCATACAATGATAGAATTTCGTCAGCGATCAGGTACTCAAGGATGCTCGTATTATGAGATTGTGCCAACCCTGTCGATGTTATTGCGGTAGAAGAGAATGAAATAATCAGTTCGGGGTTTTTGCTGCTGACACGAGCATGTGTGTGCCCATTCCGTATAGCTCCTCTGAAGAGCCATCTGAGGGAACTCAAAAACCTTGCCTCATTGATGAATAGCTGGGGAAGAGGTGATTCTACCGTCAACTCGAGGTGAGTTAGTGCTGATTCTTTGGAGAGCACGTGCATTAACTCCTCACATGAAATACCTCCGCCCTCTTCCCGGTCAGTGATTTCGTAGAGGGAAAGAACTCCATCTAACGCGATGATGAGTTCACGAAAATGTTCTTTTATAATCTTAAACGGTGCGGACGAGGGACTGTCAGCTTCATCGATACTTTCGAGTGTTGACTTACTGTTAGCGAGAAGCTTTTCAAGTCGATTTGTAAGCTGACAATTTTTCTGCATCCTTTCTCTCTTCCTGTTAATAACACTCAATGATACTCAGAACGAAATGCCTATTGGTCATTCGACCGATGCTGAGATTATGGACCCGTGCTACGAGGTGTCCAAGTTAAACCTTGAGCCTAGTTGTCAGTAATTAATTTCATCATGCTCCACAGTAATGTAGACCCACCCTGATATCGGTCATTCGACCAATATCGTGCTCATGGTCTGGATGCGCTAAAGTCCCTACGTTATTTTTATTTTGGATCTTGATGAGTTTAAGTAGCAGTTTAGCAGAAGAGATACACCGAGTTATTAAATCGGGGAAGGCTACCAAGTATGCCATTGCTGTTGGTGCCGGCGTCGACCATGCGGTGTTGCGCCGATTTCTGACTGGCGAGCGAGATATTAAGTTGAAAACTGCAGACCGTCTCGCTACGTACCTAAAACTAGAACTCAAGAAGGCGGGATAGTTTCGAATCCTGCTGTCAGTGTCTCGCATAATAAGCAGTGCTGCCCCGAATGGGTTCATTTCTTAGTTCTCACGATATACTCGAATTTTCATTCAAAAAGTTTCCGAATTCCTTTCGATAATCTCCCCATGAAGCGCTTTACGGATTTGATAACCCCCTGCTATCGCTGTCGTTTGACGAGCAGCTTCGAGAATCGTGCGTTTTTTCGTTATCACAGCGTATTCATATAGTTAGGTAACGTTCCCCTTTCTGAGCCCATAACAGAATAGAGAATAAATCTGAACGGTGGAGAATAGGCTAGTGGCATCAGTGGTGGCAGCAGGAGTGGCGACGCATCAACAGATGCCGGGAGACTCTACTTCCTTGGCTAACACCACTTTTACAGCCGACTTTAGACGAGAGGATGTAAGGGAAGAGCTCCAGCTTGCTTCAGCTATTGATGCTGTTCGCTCTTCTCACATCAGTGACGCTCATAAGGAAAAGCTAAGTTTACTTCTTAGTAACCCAGAACCTAGCTCAAGAGAAGATACGCTACGATTAGCTCAGGCGGTAAATAAACTGTGTCGGTCAGATTCTTGCGTTGCTGCAAAAACACTTACTCGCGAGGAAATTATCACCTCCGTTCTTGAATCCGTTGCTGAAGGAGCAAGGGAACTCCGGCAGGGAAATATGGCTACCTGTACTGCCACTGCTGCTGGAAAGCTCTATATAAATCAGAAAGGTATTGGAGCCTACGCAGAGCTCATGGCAAATCTTGTCATGGATGGAAGGCATGACTTTGATAATGACCCCACTCGGAGACTTCGCCTTTATGAAGACGGTATTCGAAATGAGCTCGACAAAGGGAAGTTTGAAGGGGCTAGTATCGCAGAGTGTGTTTTTCGTACTGCAATGATGCAGCTTTCGTGTGAGGGGCTTCAGCTGGCGGATCCACGAATGCAGTTCTCCTATGATGACCCTTCGGGAATTACGTACATCTTTGATAGGGATAGCAAGCCAGTTGGAAGTTTTACTGGCATGCATCGTGACGGATGGATTTACTCAATGGAGAAGATGTTTGGATGTGGGGTTGAATTTCTTTCCTCCACCTCTGATAAAGATGGTTCATACAAAGCTAAGGATATTTTACAACAGCTGAGTGAGTCAGAAGGTGGTGCTTGTATTGAGCTTTCGTATGCTGAGAGGGGAGCCCACAGTAGGCACTTTTGTGAGTTCTCTCATGTCGCAGATGGCAGGGTATACTTCGATAATCCGCATGCTCTCAACGAGGCAAATTTTAAGGCAAAGAGCGCTTCGCATCGATTAGAATCAAATGGGCTTGAGAGTATGAGTATAGCTGATTTTGAAGCCCGGCTCTTGAGTGCTTCAATTGTACGAGAGGGCACTGAATGCGGAGCATTTCAAGAAAGTAACGAATCCCAGCAGGGGTGGCGAAGTGTTGAGTCTATCACGAACTGGTTTCTTGAGAATCCACACTCGCATATCGAGTTTCATATTTCCGTTGCCTACTTGGCTCAGGAACTCCTCCAGAACAAATCAATTTTGGAAGGGGACGCAGGCGAGCATACGCTAGTCCGCAAAAAGAACCTCTATGGCATCCCTGTGGTGCTAGAAGAGGATCTATCACCAGAGGAACTCACCCAGAAGCAGAAAAATGAACAGCGTGCTCGTGAGAGGCTGTTGCAATATCAGCACATGAAGGCAAGAGAGTCTCTCTTTGATGTAACTGCTGAGTAATCCGTATATCACCATATAAAATTTATTGAACTGTTTATTACTGGGGCCATCTCTTTCAGGAGTAGTTCTCTTTCCTCGACAGTCATCACCGATTGAAATAGTTCGTCGGTAATAGACTTTATGATTTGAGGTATTATTTATGGTAAAGAAGCCATAAAACACATGAAATGTGGGGGTAACCCCTTGCAATTTCTCACCCTCCCGCTACGCTAATGGGGATTACATGGGCAGCTATTCGGGTGTTCTCTCACCTCAGCAGCGTGCCACTGAAAGAGGTATATAATGCGTTGTCTTGTAACTGGCGTAGCTGGTTTTATCGGTTCCTCAATTGCAGAGAAGTTGGTCTCTGACGGCCATGAGGTGATAGGGCTAGATTGTTTTCTGCCGTACTACCCTCGCGAGGTAAAAGAGCAAAATATTGCGCAGCTTTTAGATAGCAAGCTCTTTCAGTTTGTCGAGAGAGATCTGCTCGATGGAGATATCATTGGTGAGTTCGGTGAGTTTGAATGGATTTTTCACCAAGCAGCGCAAGCAGGTGTTCGAGCGAGTTGGGGAGAGTACTTTCAGACCTACACTCGGAATAACGTGCTAGCTACCCAGAGGCTACTAGAGTCGATAAGAAATCATGGACACAAGACTCGATTCGTCTACGCTTCCAGCTCTTCCATCTATGGGGATGCAGAGAGCTTTCCAACCAGAGAAGATCTTACACCAGCACCAGTGAGTCCTTACGGCGTCACCAAACTTGCTGCAGAGCACCTAGCACGGCTCTACGCCTCTCAGTTTGATGTACATACAGTGTCACTGAGGTATTTTACTGTTTTTGGGCCACGGCAACGGCCGGATATGGCATTTCATCGGTTCTGTAAGGCAGCACTTCTCGGTCAGGAGATTACCCTCTATGGTGATGGAGAGCAGTCTCGGGATTTCACGTATATTTCGGATATCGTGGATGCGAATATTCGCGCTGCACAGATGGGGCTTAAGGGGAGCTATTACAATATCGGTGGTGGAGAGGTCGTCACTGTTAATGCCGTGCTAGAGCGTTTGGAGTCATTGGTTGGAAAACCCTTGAACGTAAATCGCGTGGCTAGGCAGGCTGGAGATGCGCGCCATACAAGTGCCAATACTGAGCGAGCACAACGAGAGATTGAGTATCATCCTACCGTATCTGTATTTGATGGGCTCGCTCGGGAGCTTCAGTGGGTGGAAAAAAACCTAGAACTTTTAGGAACGGGCTCCTGGCAGGGGTAGCTTCAGTAAGGGTAGATAGTGAAAGAGAGAATCCTCATCGTTCAAACTGCCTTCTTGGGTGATATCGTACTTTCGACGCCAGTCTTTGATGCAATTAGAGAGCTTCATCCGAATGTGTCTGTAGACCTTCTTACAACACCTGCTGGTGTTGAGCTCCTTGAGGGTGATCCGCGATTTGAAACGTTACACGCTTTCGAAAAGAGAAAGGGATTTCTGGGGCTCAGTTCATTTTGGAGCACGGTTTCTCAGCTGAAAGAGAGAAACTATTCCAAGGTGTACAGCTTGCATCGCTCAATTCGGACTTCGTTACTACTTTCTTGTGCTGGAATTGGGGAAAGAATAGGTTTTTACGATTCAAAAGCTCGTTTGCTCTATACGCGGTGTGTGAAAAGGAAAGGCTCTCATGCAGTTGAAAAATTTCTCTCTATCCTCGAGTCGGATTGGATACAGGAGAAAGAGATTGCAATGCTCTATGATCGTTCAATGAGTCTGCCAAATGCATGCCTGCCCGGGGAAGTGCCTCATAGGGACGCATCGAAACCAACGGTACTTGTTATTCCTGGTAGTGCGTGGAAGACGAAGCAGTGGCACTGGACAAACTATAGGGCAGTTACTCGTGAGCTTGCCGAAGAAGGCTTTCAGGTTTTCTTAACGGGTAGTAAGACAGAATTCCAGCTCTGTGAAAAGATTCGTGCTGGTTCATTAGATATTCAGAATGTTGCAGGAAAACTCTCGTTGCGTGAATTTGCTACGCTGGTGTTTCGAGCTCAAGGGGTGATATGTAATGATTCCTTCGCGCTTCATGTTGCCTCAGCCGCTCAGGTTCCTACCGTTGCGGTTTTTTGTGCTACTTCACCATCTTTCGGTTTCGGTCCATGGAAGAACCCCCATGCACAGGTGGTAGAAAAAAGTGGTTTGTGGTGCAAGCCATGTCGCCGTCATGGGAGTATGGAATGCCCAACGGGAACAGAGCACTGTATGCGGGGGGTAACCTCTGAGGAAGTACTGCATGCATTTCGAGAATGCTTGAGTGGTAACGGTGGCCGACGAGATGAACTGAAACTCTTTTCAGAGATGACGAATAAGTCGGGATATCGGAGTCTTTTCGTTCTTAGCGGAGAAGGCTCATGATCACTCTAGGAAAAGAGATCGAAAAAAACGATATCTCCACCGAGCCCGTTCGATGCGAAATTATACCCCTCCTAGGGGAATCGTCTGAACGGGTAGAATTATGCCAGATCCTCGTCGGACGGAAGCGTATCCGACTGATTCCGTCATCGCCTATGGGGGTACATTTAGAGGCTCTCCTGCAAGCATCCGCCCAGCCATCTCACCCTGTGTCAGAGAGACTAGGTGGTCGCACAACCATTATACCTTGTGTCGGTGATGGAGATGAGAACGTAGTACTGAAATCGTATCATCGAGGTGGGGTTCTCAGGAACGTTCTGCCGAAGGGAGTGTTCCTTGGCTGGGGAGAGGAGCGATCGGAGAGAGAATTTCGTGCACTTGTGACAGCCCGGGCCCTCGGGATATTAGTGCCGAGACCTCTAGGAACAATTGTGACTACCGGTCTCTTTCGTCGCGAGTGGCTCATTATGGAGTCGTTGCCTGCACATCGTACTCTTGCCTCCATTGCACTTGATGAAGAGCGATCGGGTGATATATCGGCTCCACTAGAGCATTACTTGCGAGTAGTTGCAGACTCTATTGAACAGCTTGTCGAGGTAGGAATACTCCATGTAGATCTGCATCCCGGAAATGTTGTCGTTTCAGATGAAGGTAATGTCTTTTTAATCGATTTTGACCACGCAGAAGCGACAAGCTGTAATCCGAAGCTGCTACGCGAGCGATATATTCGTCGGTGGCGACGAGCCGTTATTAAACATGAGTTGCCCGAGTTTCTTTCTGAGATCTTCTGTGGATTGCTGAGGCGTCGCGAGAACTCGCTGCATGAGGAGGCTTCATAGTGAACTCTTGTCAGGAACTACCAATAGGGGCTCGGTTGCTGATTGTTTTGACCGGTTCGCTTGGAGATGTCGCTCGAGGACTTGTTGTGCCGACACTTCTTAAGGATGCACGTCCAGATCTCCATATAACATGGCTTGTTGAAGAGCGATGGAAAGAGATCGTACAGCTTTGCCCCGCGGTGGATGAGTCTCTTGTATACCACAGAAGAAATAAGCGTTGGGGGATTGATAGACTCATCAGAGATTTGCACGCTGCTCCTTCATTTCACTGGGCGTTAGACCTTCAGCGACATTTTAAGAGTGGTGTGTTTACTCGTTTGAGTGGAGCCTCAAGAAGAGTCGGATTTGCCCGGAAAGATGCAAAGGAAGGAAACTGGTTGTTTCAGACGGAGCATATCGGCGAATGTGATATGAAGCGTTCGAAGGTGTACCATTACAAGGCGTTCGTTGAACATGTTCTGGGGGAGACTCCTGAGGAACGGACCCCACGTTTTGAGATAGCAGTTGAGAGCGCTCGAGATGTCTTAAAAAGAGGACTCCTTGAACGCAATCTTGAGGCGAAAGAGTTTTTTCAGGAACTAGTAAGAGATGAGTGTCGTCTCATTGTGCTTGCGCTGGGCTCTTCATGGGAGTCGAAAGATTGGCCACCTTCAGGGTATGCAGAGTTAATCAGACACCTATTAGTACATAAAGATATTAGGGTAGCGCTCGTTGGCGACTCGAGCCAAGTGCCACTCGGAGATAAGCTTCAGTCCATTAGTGGGGAGACAGTTATCAATCTCGCCGGTATGACTAATCTCACCGAGCTTGTGGGGATTCTTTCCCTGAGTGCGGTTTCCGCTGGACCAGATACGGGGGTGGGACATCTTGCTAGCTTGATAGGAACTCCGTATGTGAGTTTATTTGGTCCAACCGACCCTGCTCGAGTCGCTCCTTTCGGCTCAGAAGAGCTGGTCTTAACCTCATACGTCCCGTGTCGTCCCTGCGGGAGGCGGGTATGTCCAGGACTTAAAAATGCTTGTATGCGTTTGATTGCTCCAGAGGATGTGGCGACTGCTGTACTAGGAGCCATGAGAGGAGAGCTTGCCTCGTAATATTCTTCAGGGGTACTCTTTAGTAGCTATAAGGAAATGAAGAAGAGGCGATGCATGTCTATAGATTTTACCGCTGATGAGTACCGTAGCGCTCTGGAGAGTATTCAGTCCGTAAAAGTATGCGTAATAGGAGATTTGGTTCTTGACCGTTACATATGGGGTCAGGTGAGCCGCATTTCTCCCGAGGCGCCAGTTCCTGTGGTACACATAAATCGAGTTGAAGATCGGCTCGGTTGTGCCGGGAACGCGGCAGTCAACCTGAGCAAGCTCGGTGTAAATCTTACGCTGTGCAGTGTTATTGGCGAGGACGAAGAGGGTCGGACAATAGAGCGCTTGTTGGGTAGTGAGAGAATCTCTCCGCAGAGTATATTTGTTGATCAACTCTATCCGACCATAGTGAAGACACGAGTTATCGCACACTCGCAACAAGTTGTTCGTATTGATAAGGAGATTGTTCCTGAGCGTAACGTAGATCGTGTTAATGCGTTCCTTTCTCTCATGGAAAAAAGTATCGGTACGCCTGACGTGCTCATCCTGTCTGACTATGGGAAGGGAACTATCATGCCAGAAGTGTTTGATTTGTTTTCAAACATGAGAGCATCTGGAAAACTGTCCTGCCCGATAGTTGTCGATCCGCACCCAGCAAACTTTAAAGCGTATAGAGATATCACCATCGCGAAGCCGAATCGTGCGGAAGCTGAAAGAGCAACGGGTATTGATATTCGCGATAAAGCTACCGCACTAGATGCGGCCAAGATGCTCATGGAGGAGTGGACGGCTGAAATGATGATGGTAACCCTCGGTGAGGCAGGATTAGTTATTGTGAGTCGTGACTATCCAAACGGGCTATTTTTAGAGACCGCAGCGCGTTCTGTTTATGATGTGTCAGGAGCTGGTGATACAGTTACGGCTGTATTTGCTGCATTGCTAGGAGCGGGAGCCCCAGTGGATATGGCTGGTTCATTAGCCAATATTGCGGCAGGAATTGTTGTCTCAGAAGTTGGAACGGTTCCGATTACGCGAGATAAATTGTTAGCTGTGCTAGCAGGAATGTAATTTCTGACTCGCAGTATTTCTGACTCGCAGTATTTCTGATTCGCAGTAGTACCGAGTCACAGTAAAGCTGATTCGCAGTAGAGCTTTCTGTGTAGAGCTTTCTGTGAGCCTCGTAAGCTGAGATTAGGGAAAGGAGAATGATGAATATGTGCCACAGTATGACAGGATATGGGGCGTCGCGATATACTGAATCGGGTATTACCATCCAGTGTGAAATTAAGACCGTTAATGGTAGATATCTCGACGTGGTAACTCGATTTCCACGTGAGTACATGTGGCTTGAATCTCTTGCAAGAAAGCGTGTTGCTGAGGTGTGTCAGCGTGGGCGGGTTGAGGTTTTCATTTCGATTGTACCCAATGTGTCTTCTCAGGCAGGGATCAATGCCACACCTGGTGTTGTTGACTCTTCCGATGAACGATTTGAGGGGTTTTTTCGTGCAGCGGAAAAATTATTTTCGAGTCGAGGTCTTTGGTCAGAGCGATTGCAAGAGCGACTGGCAGTCGACATCCTCTTCCGTAAAGATATTTTGTCAGAGGAGCTACAAACGCCGCCGATTCAAGAAGAAGTGTTCGATGGACTGTTGAGAGAAGCGCTTGAAGCCTTACGGATATCGCAACGAAGAGAGGGAGTCGCTATACATGCAGATCTGCTGAATCGCAGGGAGATAATAGCGGAACACTTACAGAGGGTAGACGCCCTTCAGCGAGAACGTCGTCCTGAGCGGGAGGCATTACTGAGTGATAAGTTACAAGAGTATCTAGAGGGAGGTGTATTGCCTCCAGAGCGTATCGTTGCTGAAGTTGCACTCCTCTTAGAGAAGACTGATATCGAGGAAGAGTCGGTACGACTTCGTACTCATTTAGGGCGGTTTGAATCTGTTTTATCGGAGGTGCCATGTGGTAGGAAGTTTGACTTCTTACTTCAGGAGTGTTTGAGGGAAGCGAATACAATCGCTTCGAAAATCCAACAGGCGGATGCCCAGCATAATGTCATCGAGATAAAATCAGAGATTGAGCGCATGAAGGAGCAGGCACAGAACCTGGAATAGGAAGTCTTCTCTCGGGAGTGTGTTGTTCCACATGCAGTAATCACGGTGTGAAGTTGAAGCCGTTTTAAAGTGGGGAGTTGTGTGGCTAAGGAAAAGGGATACTTTTTTTGTTTCGTTGGACCTGCTGGGGCTGGCAAGAGCTCGTTAACTCGTTACCTTCTGAGCGAGCATCCCACTGATTTAGTCTTAGCTATCTCTGCGACATCAAGGGCTCCTCGACCAGGAGAAGTTGAGGGACAGCACTATTTTTTCTTGTCGAAAGAAGAATTCATGAGGCGGGTTAATGATGACGAATTCTTCGAATGGGAGGAGACACATGGAAACCTCTACGGGACCCCTCAGCAGTGGATTCGCAGGGTAGTAGAAGAGGAGAAGAACGTGCTGTTAGATGTGGACGTGCGTGGTGCTGTAAGTTTCTATCGAAATTTCCCTTCGCACTTGCGCGGAGTTCTCGTCTTGCCTCCATCTGTGGCTGAAATTATTGAGCGAGTAACGCTGCGTGGTGGAGTTTCAAAAGATGAGATGAATACGAGGCTTGGTACCATGAGGCGCGAATTAACAGACTTTGAGAAGGCCATTGATGGAGGAGTCTTTGAATATTGGATTCTCAACAACACACGTGAGCAGTCTAAGCGAGATGCTGAGTGTATTTATCAAGGCAGCTCGTCGCAAAACTTACGGGATATGGAAGCGGCGCGTAGGCAGTTGAGGAGACTATCTGAAGAGGTTTCACAGGTCTCACTGTAATAATGCTCAAGCAGCAGTTAGGAAAGGGGGTGCATATGTGGATAAAACAGATCGTTTGCGTGATTAGTTTTTTGTTTGTTATTGGCTGTTCATTGCTAAACTCCTTCGCAGGTAAGTCGGTAGAGAAAAATCAGTACCGGGATAGGTCTGTTCTAGAAATGATTAATGAAATACCGACGGTGGTTGAAAAACCGGTCTCAAGGGTGGCTCTAGAATCGGCGTTACAGGTAGCCGCCAAGTTGTCAGGCCCTCGCGTTGTTCCCATATTTAGGAGAGATGCTCGTGTTGTATTTCCCGAGCATCGGATATTCGAACTTCGTAAAGACGGGCCATTATCCTTACTAGGTCTTCAGAATGGTGATATTATCGTTGGTGTTAATGACAGGGTATTAGTCCAGCCGGAGGCGTTTTTGGGACTCTATCCAAGTGCAGTTTTGCAAGATGGCAAGAGTGACCTCGTTCTGCGCAGAGGGGAGCAGCTTCTTGAGTTACAGGTGACTATCACAGAATAGTTTCTGGTACCGCTGATATCAGGTAGTTCCTCAGTAATCGTCACTCAGCAGGACGTTTCTTCGAGCGAGACTGAATAGAAACAAGAGCAGAGATGGCATCTTTTGGAAAGAACTCATGGTTTTCGAGTAGACTTCCAAGCGTTCGACTCTCAAGTACCTGATCAATAGCAAGCTTAAGGTCGTGCCAAAGCGTGCTGAGCGCACAGTGATGCTCTTTACCGCACAGCTCCCCATATGGTGCCTTTGATTCACAGATCACCTCAAATGTTTGCCCTTCAGAAGCTTCAAGGAGCTCTCTGAGATTGATCTCTTCAGGAGCTCTACTGAGTCGGAATCCTCCCTTCGGACCACGTTCGCTCGTTATGATCCCCCCTCTACGTAGTCTCAGGAGAATTTGGTGGGCATACTGCAGCGGAATAGCCTGCGCCTCTGCAATCTCGAGGGCAGATACACTTTCTTCAGTTGATGATTTAGAGGCGAGAAACAGGCTGCAAAGAATCCCGTATTCGCCCCACTTCGTTACATGCATGAAGAGGATTATAGGATGGGAAAGGGGGTATCGTCCAGCCTTCTGGCAGGGGCGTCAGAGGATGTGGGAAGAGAGAATTACCGTCCAGGGTATTATGGCAGCAAAAAAGTATATTCCGGCTACAACCATCATAACTGGTGGAAGCCATCGAACGCTCTTCGCTAGTCTTCCAAGAACGCAAATAATAGCGATAGCAAGCCCCTTGGCTACTAGTAGCGTCCACAGCGGACCTATCTGCATCATTGAGGTTCTTAGAATTGGATTTGCTTCAAGGTGAATTCCGTGGCTACTAACACCGAGCCCAGTGAGAATTCCATCAAGAAGTTGAAGAATAATGAGAAGCGTAACAAGTGAGATTACTAACTTGCTCTTATCTGTTGCTACGCCTGATTGAATTGTACCTGATGTAGAGGGTAGGTGTGCGACCAGTTCTAGAGTGGTTCGGGGCACGGAGATCCCGTCGTGGGCGGAGAGACTCTCAATGAGAGTCTCTTGGTGCGGATTTAAGAGAGTCGCGGCTTCGCCCATACCAGTAACTATGCTCCTAGAGAGTGTGTTGGCCTGTAGTCATATCAGGATTTCTCCCGCATTCGCTCCACTAATTCCTTAACATCGTGATGATCTCTTTGCAAAAACCGACTGATATTCGCAAAAAATACGAAATTCTCTCAGACCTAAGCCCATAGAATCCGCTGGCTAGTGTTTTTAGCGAATAAGCGAATGGTATGCTTCCGCGTGTCCTCGTATCTGTCTGATAGTTCTTAGAGGATCTTCGCTACTTAAAAAATGATGTTGGTATAGGTCTTTGGCATCCATAGTGCCACGCTCAACCATCATCTGGTACTGTTTTTGGAGCCCCTTATAGTTGCCATCAGGTGCGTTCTCGTAGTGACCACTTATGATAAACGTATCTGGGTACATCGGAAGACCATTTACGATGCTCCGAGTAATTCCTGCTAGCTGTCCATCAGTAAGCGTTTGTCCAAGATTTCCGATTTGGTCATCACTTACTGGTCCGAGAGCGATATTAGCAACTGGAATACCAAGCACGGTCTTCACAATCGTATTACCCCATAGTCCTTGAAGGGCAGGCGTGACTTGCTCTAACTGCGATTGCGGCATTTGTTCAGCAGTATCGCGGTTTGTAATTCTCGATCGAATGAGTAAAGCGTCATGGTTATTGTAACGTTCCTGAGCAGTTTTGAAAGCCTCTGAAACAAGAGCATTGACGCCAAGCTCTCCTTCGGCGGTAAGAACGATCGAAATTCCATTTCTTACAAGGTCATCAACTAAATCAAGCGTGATAAGTTTGAGTTCAGGAGTAAGTAAGCGCTTACTACGGGAGTCAATTTCCTGCGAGTGTCCCATAATAGTAACAGTTGGGCGAGTGCCTACCCGTTGCATTAACTCAAGAAGACCGTCGGCTTCTTTGTCTACATGGCGCTTCGCAAGATCCACCGCCTGATCGAGAGTCCCTCGTGATTGATTATAATATTGCAGACCCTTCTCAATAGCAGATAGCTCTACTACCTTTCGGTACAGATTATCCGCAGCTACTTCGGTAGGGTGTCTCTCGCTTCCAGGAGCTGTAAAGAGTGGACTCGTCATTGGATGATGATGACTCTGCCATAGACTTTGCGTGATTTGATATGCGATTTCCTTTTCCTGCTCAGAGCTGAGATATACTGGACGCGGTGTCTCACGGACTTCTAGAAAGCTTTCTCCAATCTTCTTTGCAGCGGTTTCGGCATCTTGACCAGGTTCTCCTAGTTCCCAAACATGTACCCGTTCCCGATTTTCTTTCTCGAATGCACCAATTGCTACCTGTGTATCGAAGAATTCTTTGATGGGCGTGAATATCCCTCGCTCACTGATGATATGTATCTGTCTCTTGCCGTTCTGGATACCACAAAGCAGGGAAGGGTTGCTTCTTCCTGCCGCGAGTTCTGAGTATTCACGGAGTGTTTCTTCCAGTCCACCGCCTCCGCAAGGAAACGTTACTGAAGAGGACGAGCGTTGGAGGGGATGCTGATTCCCAGTGGAAAGTATTGAGAGTGTTCGAGGACCAAGGCAATCAATACCCGGAGTTTGCCATGCTGCAGGGTGTACTTTCGTATATGGACGTTCTCGATCTGTACGGATTTGTAGCGGTATGAGGATCCCTCGCGCTGGGAAGTCGGTTTGTTCCGGACTTCCGACAGAGGCGAGCACAGCATCATTCATGTACCGCATACCACCTGTATCACCACCACCATTTACAATGGAGACGCCGGGCGAATATTCTGGCGCGTAGTCTGGTCGAACCTTGTTCATGAGGTGATCTACGATGATTCCTACCGCTTCTACCGCACGAGTGTGATTTGCAAAGGGGGTCGTTCGTGCGCTGGCATACATAGCAGCCATTGGGAGGTAGCGAGCATCGGAGAGAATCCCCATCATCTGCCCGAGACTTGTAGAGGCTTTTTCTATACTGGTAGAGATTTCTTCCTGCAGTCGTTGAGCGATAACTTCGCTAGCGAGGCCAGCTGAAGAGAGTTTTCTTACTGCATTGTCAAAAGTTTGAAGAAGCTCACGCTTATGATTCGATGCCACATCGGCCAAAACTACTTGAGTGGTGGGTGGTAGGCTCGAGAGTTTTTTAAGATCAATGAGTGGTTCACTTGCTATAAGACGGAGCGTTTCTTTTCTAAGCTGCTGAGAGGAGTAGGGCCCATAGTCCGGCGTCTCGCTGATTGGGAGTTGGCGACAGCGACTTAGCTCCTCACGAACTCGATGAAAAACGTCGCCGAGCTCAGTGAGATCTCGTGAGGGAGTGAAGGTTTCTTGGACTGGGTGCGAGGTGGAGACTTTGCCATCTTGATCGTGAGGAGTGTTCTTGCCGTTCTCTAGCATGGTGCTTTCCGAAGAAGTATGTTCAGTTGTTATCTATTGAGATGTGTATCTCTGCTTTGTTAATAAAAACCCTAATAACTTTAGAAAGATAACCTGTAAATTCGACTCTTCGCCGCTCCAAGCATCCTGGATCAAAACACGATTCTAATCCAGTTTTTCGAGAGGTTTTTTCTCAGAGAGTTCGTATCGGGGTTCGTATGGGTCGGAGCTCCCCGTTTTGATAACGATATTTCGGGTGGGAAGACATTATTTGAGTGAGCGCTAGAGGTGCTCTCACTCCGTTGGGTGGGGTAAGGCTGCCCCAGATGGTGACAATTAGCAGCCTTTATACCTATTTCTCCGAGGAGGACGGTAAA
>JBMTVV010000005.1:0-18352 GCA_049451755.1 Bdellovibrionota bacterium | reverse complement strand
CACCCATTACTGGGCATCCGATTATGGCCGTGATTAATCCCACTGGAATCTCCTGCATACCTCCAATGAAGCGAGCAATGGTATCACAGAACAAGAGAAAAAATCCTCCAGCGAAGAAACTCGCTGGCACAAGTCGAATATGAGAGTGGCCAACGACTACCCGTCCGAAATGCGGAATCACAAGCCCGATGAATCCTATCGGACCACAAAGTGAAACCGTAAAAGCAACCAGAAGCGTTGCCAATCCAATAACAAAGACTTGAACGCTCCGAACCCGTATTCCCATCCCATAGGCGTATTCCTCTCCGAGTAACAGCAGATCGAGAGCAGGGGCAAGCCACATTGCAAGAAGACAAAAGAAAATGCCAAAAAGAAAAAGCACAAGTGGCTTCGCTATTCCAGTAATGCTGAGACTTCCAAAATACCAACTCGTCAGTGCAACGATACCTGATGGATCAAGAAAATACTGGATCAAAAATAAAATGCTGCCACAAAGAAGACTTAATAGAACTCCAAGAAGAAGAACTACGCCAGTCGCACCTGTTTGGCCCCGTTGCAGAAATGGGAGCAGGACCACTAAGGCGATACTCCCTCCTACAATAGCACTGAGCATACCGACAGTCCCTACGCCGAAATCAGGGAATAGGAATCGACTTGCAACATAGCCAACAGCCGCACATCCGGAGACACCAAGAGTATAAGGCGAAGCGAGTGGATTAGAAAATAATGTCTGATAACTCAAACCGACCAACGATAGAACAGCTCCTGCACCAAACGCTAAGAGAATTCTTGGGATACGAAGCTCGACCAGAATAAAATGTTCCTCCGCGGTCAACGCGTCAGCAAAGAGGTGTGAAACGATATCCTCATGTACCCCCACATCCATTGCCCATAGCAAGAGCGCGCAACCGAGCAACATATAACAACAGACTATAACACTGATACGAAATGGCTTGCAGATACGAGGGTGCGTCGCTGGGAACTTCATCGCGAAACTCCATCAGTCCTCTCGAGAGGTGCGTATTCTGCCGCTACTAGCCCCTTTGGAGTCAACTCAAAGACTTTATGACAAGTCGAATGCAAAAATTGTTCATCGTGTGACACAATGAGTCCACTCTGGGATACCGAGCCTTCTATTCTTGATAGAATATTTTTCATTTCCTCTTCTGCCTGCGGATCCAGTGCCGCTGTTGGCTCATCAAGAATACAAAACTCCGGCTTAATGATCAGCATCGCGCCGAACATGGCTCGCCGGAGTTCTCCACCGCTAAGATACGAAAGAGCGATATCCTGCTTATCAAGTAGCCGAACATGCGCTAATGCTTCGTCTATTGCTCTTCTCTTAGCTTCGGAGTTGCCTCTACAGCGAGCACGCCAAGTTGCTGAATAAAAATCAGAGAGTGTAATTTCTGGAAGCATTGCTACACTCTGCGGGAGGTAGCCGATTGCCTGACGCACCCGAGTGGGCAAGCCTCTTGTTACATCCACACCCCGAAATGTAATTACTCCAGAGACCGGAGACTCGAGCCCCAACAGCGTCCTCAGGAACGTAGTCTTACCAACTCCATTTAAACCGAAAACCCCAACCCATTCACTGGGAGCAATAGTGAGATGAATACTGGATGCCAGTTGTTTGCGACCTCGTCCTATCGCAAGACTACTTATATGAAATAATTCATTGCTCAAGACTATCGTCTCTCCCTTCGTATCCGATAAAAAACTCAGCAAAGGCCTCTGCCACCTTCGGATAGTGTATACCAGGAATTGAAAAAAATTTCTCACTACTTCCTCCGACAGCCCCCCCACGAACTGCTGGAATCATCGGGAACTCATCTTTCCACCGTCTTCGCAACTCCGAGAGTGAAGGCGGACTCATCTGCGGAGAGAAGATATGAAAGATGTGAGTGGGCTTGAGCGCAATAAATCCCTCAAGTGAAAATGCACTTACTCCTCGGGTAGGTCCCTCATAAGCGGTCGGAACCCCAAGATTGTCCAAGATCTCAGCGTAGTACCCATCACTACCGGACACATGTAGCTGACCGATTCCCTCGCTGCTCTCGAGCGGATTTCCCACCACAACAAGGGCTCGCACCGTTGATTGAAGTCGCACTGACTCCGACCGAACTATCTTTTTCAGTGCAGTCATCCGAGCATCCATTTCCTGGAGATACCGTTCAGTCGTCGATTGTCTGTCGCACTTCTTTCCAAGCTGGATCAGAGACTCCCTAATCGCCGTAACAGAAGAGTGATCTACCGAGAGTACGGGGATCGTAAGAGCTGCCAACTGATCCGCAAAGCGCTTCTGTTCCGCAAGGAGAAGTACCAGGCTCGGGCGTAAAGAGACAATCGCTTCAACATTGACAGCATAGAGGTTTCCAACAACCGGCAATCTGTCCTTCAACGTATCATCAAAAGATGAAACACCAACTAGGTGCTCATCCAACGTAAGTACCTGAACGAGCTCCGTTAAACTCGGAGCAAGCGAAATAATGCGGCTACATGGAGGTGACAGCGCCTGAAGGACACGAGGTAATAAAAGTGAAAATACTGCGGTGAGTACGCACACATACATACGACTATCTTGATGAGGTGCGCTGACTACTCGAGTTCCTAACATGCACACGTTACCTCTTACAACGTCACTTCAAGACCTGCGAATAATCCTCTTCCATAAGTCCCAAAACCGAGCACATCTTGATATTGCTCATCGAGGAGATTCTCCACCCGCCCGTAAAGCCTGAGGCTCTCAGCCGCTTGGTATGTCATTCGAAGATCGACAAGCCCATACGGGGATAAACGCTCTCGTGCGGGAGGATAGCTCTCAAAGTTATTATCAAATCGTGCACCAACATAGCGATACGAGATCCCAACGGACGCGGGGATACTTGAAAGAGCATAGTTGATCGCTAGTTGTAAACGATCTTTTGCTCTCCGAAGTAATTGCTCATCAGTAGAGGCATCTCTTGCGCTAAGAGCGGTATAATCGACGCGAAGCTTCAGATGCACGACGGGCTCGAACTCACCATAGATCTCGAATCCATCAATTTCGACTTTATTGATATTTTGAAAGATGAATGTGTTGGGATCGAACGTAATGAGCTGATCCACATCTTGACGGTAGTACGTAAGCCCAACAGTGGCATTACCATCGTAAAAGGTGTGATCGGTACCAACCTCCCAGCTCAGACTCTCCTCGGGCTCTAGCTCAGTCGAACCATAGGGAGAAAAGAGCTGGTTTAAGGAGGGCGCCCGGAATCCGGTACCAAGAGCCCCTCGTAGCCTCGTTGCCCTCTGAAATAGGTGAACAACTGGCGAAATATTATACGTAAAGGCTTCCCCAAAGGTTTCATGGTTATCGAGGCGAACTGCTGAAGAGATGGAAAAATATTCATTCGTCTCATAGAGAGCATCGAGAAAGTACGCTCGATTCGTCGCATCGAATGGTCCGAATCGATCTTCAAATGGACCAAATGCTCCATCGGATTGATACAAGGAACTTCCTCGCTCTTTCTGGAATTCAAAACCTGCAACGAGATGAAGCGCTTCACTCACCTGAAGAGCATTTACAAAGTCGACGGTAGCAACGTCCCCCCGATACCGACTCACGAGCGCGTCAAGCGGATGAAGCGCATCGGGCGAGTTCTCATCTTCGAGATTATGATACGTATAAGATACTCCAACCGTCGGATTCCACTGTTTATCAAAGAACTCTGCGGAAACTGCTGAACGCCAAAAAAGCTGCTCATTTTGCAGGTCACGATTCGGATCATCTCCAAATGCACCACCCTGATTATCAAGCCCCGTTCTTGAACGATTGACTCGGAGGGTGTTATCAAGAACTCCACCCCATGTAGGCATGTACTTCGCTCGCCATGTTACACTCGTATTCTCAAAGTTGTCCTCTTCAAGATTTCCGCTGCGCTCATCAGCAGCTGAGATGCCATCTTCACCCTCTCTTACGACCCCAAGGGAGGTTTGCACTTGATCATCAGAGTGAGAGACTCTCGCTCTCTGAATGAAGCGCTCAAAAGTTCCTCCTTCCAACAATATGGCACCTTGAGGAACTCCTTCACCGGTTTTCGTAATGATATTAATAACGCCACCAATCGCATTAGAACCCCAAACACCGCTTTGCGGCCCCCTCAGGATCTCAATACGCTCAACGTTCTCCAACGAAAGGTCTCCAAAATTAAACGAACGAGTGGGATTTACCGGGTTATTCAACTCAATACCATCGAGAAGTATCAATACATGCTCTGAGTTTGTACCCCGCATGAATATCGATGTATTACCACCGCGACCACCACTTCGAACGACATCAATCCCCGGATACAAACGGAGCAAATCTGATACATTTACATATTGAGATTGCTTGATATCTTCTGACGAAATGACCGTAAGTGAGCCACCAAAGCTAGAGAGCTCAGACATCGTACGGTGCGGCGTCACAACAATTGATTGCGTCTCGGCGAACGCAACAGATGACAAGAGAAGATACAGGAGCAGAAAACGAATGCTACAAGAGAGATATGAATGCGTCACAGAGCGTCCTGCCTTAAAAGGTTCGTAAGAATTTATGGAGAGCAGTGACCGTGTTACCCTCTCACCGCGATCCTCGTGGTAAGACAGAAGCACGCGATAGACCCGCGAAGGTTCACCGGACTACGCTAACTACAAGCCTCCGAACGTAAGTTCTATACGTCTCATGTTATCTTGGAATAAGAGTCTCCACATACAAGCAAACGGCCCGTATCGTTTCAGTCGAGCCTGCTATTCAAGCACGCCCAAGGACAGGCTCGCTGTCCTGCTAGCAGTTTCTTACTGCTTATGTGTAGTTACTTCCTTCCTCCGGCACTCCAATCCACGAGAGTACCAACGATGTCACTTGAGATAGGTCTTCTGACTAACTACCCAACCCATCAGAGCCTTCCCGAACAGCAGGGTAACGGTTCTAACACATCATCACCCATCTCTTCAGTGGCTGAAATCCTGATAAGCTATCCATATCACTTAGATTTGGAAGGTAGATTACAGCGGCGGGACCGTGGCGGAGTTTCACCGCACTTCCCTTGAATCTCAGATTTCTTTATCACCCCATTGCCTTCATCGTGTCAACTGCCGTGTCAACTGACTTGATTTTTTCCACCATTCCCGGCACAGTATCAGAGCAACTATCTGAATATACACGGAAGAGACACGCTCAGCTGGAAAGGCGTCGTGCTCTTAGGTCTTCGCACAGCATCTTTACCGAGAAAGTGGGAATAAGGATCAGGAAGATTGCATCGAGAAAAAGAAGAAGAACTGCACAATAACGAACCGCGGAGCATTATTTGGTAAACTATCGAAGGGGAGGAAGAGGAAGAAGAGCCCCTGTACAAGCCCAAGAAGACAATCACCGTATCAACACCAATATCCGAGTCCCGGAAGTACGCGTCATCGATGACGAGGGAAAGCAACTTGGCGTGATGGCGACCTCTCATGCCATCCAACTAGCAGAGGACAAGGGTCTAGACCTCGTTGAGGTCTCTCCCAATTCAAAACCCCCGGTCTGTAAGTTCATGGACTACGGGAAATTTAAATACCGTGAGCAAAAGAAAGAGACGGAGGCTAAGAAAAAGAGAGTTGAGACTTCTCTGAAAGAACTACGTATCCGATATCGAACGGACTCTGGTGATTTAGAAACAAAGCTCAAAAAAGCCAAAGAATTTCTTGAAGAGGGAGACAAAGTAAAGTTCTCCATGAGATTCCGTGGACGAGAGGTAATGTATATCGATCTCGGAGTTGAGAAGTTTGAAGAGATCATCCAGGAGCTCAAAGATGTAGCTGTGGTGGATGAACGCTCACCAGCAAGAGGTCGTCAAATACATATAGTTCTCGCGCCGACCAAGGCTCCTTCAAAAAGTACGAAGAAAAAAGACACCGAGGCGACTGGAAGCAAAGAGGTTACGCCGAAAGCTGATGCAGCGGCAACAAACGATGAAAGCCAAGGGCAGAGAGATACTGAGAGCACGCAGACGGCAGAGGCAGCATCCTCGTAGCATTGTTCCGGGTGAACTCCCCACGGCAGAAATCCTCAATCTGGAGGTAGCTCTTATCTTCCGTTTTATGTTCCTACGCTTGAGGACCTCCAGCCTCATCGCTTTCCGGCATTAGGTTCAAAGGGACTGCGGATGAAGAGCACGGTTATTACGAACGGAATAAGATGCTCCGCTCGTATCTAATAAACTGAACAGAGGATAGTATGGATAAGCCTGTATCTCATTTTCATTCACCCTCGACGGAAGGACGCTCTTCGTCTCTCATCAAGCAGATTTATGATTCGGAAAATCCGGTAGCCTTTACAAGAGGCATTCCGGCTCAGAGGTTATTTGTTGCTATTAAGGAACAAGGACTCGAATCATCAATCGAAGTGCTGGAGATGGCGAGCCGAGAACAACTCCAGCTCATGCTTGACTTTGATCTCTGGAGCTATGACTCATTTGAAGAGTCACAAATCTGGTCATGGCTGGAACTCACCGACTCAACCGAAGACCTCTCCATTCTTCAGAAAGTCCTTCACAGCCTCGATCCGAAGCTCATCGCACTTCTCATAAGTCGTCACCTGGAGGTCCTCGTCATGGAGGAAGCAACAGAACAGCCACCAGCTGATGGATTTCACACTCCAGATAAAGGGGCGACCTGGATGCGTTCAACAATCGAAGACGAGCATCAGGATTTTCTCTTCAAGAGACTGCTCGCAATGATCTTTGAAACCAGTGCTGAACTCTTCTACCAGCTCATAAATATTCCTTCGGTAAGCACTCAAACTGTTATTGAAGAAGAGTCGTATCAGGAGAAAAATAAACGGCTCTTGGCAGAGGGTCTTCCCGATGATGATTGGGCAGCAGAACTCAATGCGCCCCTTCCAATTTCAAAGGCAATCCAAAAAATACAACACAGAGAAATCGTGGGCGCTGTAGGAGATTTACATTCAGTCCCCGCGTTCTCTCATAGCCACTCGATTCCGGAGCCACTGAAAGGATTCCTACAAGAAGTCGGTCAATCGGAGGAGACGCAGCAGGAGATCACCCTCATCTGCAATAGTGCCCTCATTCATTTTCGAATTCCAACGTGGGAGCAAGAACGTGTTTCTACCACCCTGGAACAGGTAAGAGGCGCCTTGAATATCGGGTTGAGTCTGTTGAAATCGATGGCGGAGATATCCTCCCGTGACCTGCTCGAATCACTCGGGATGCGGGGACTGTATTAAGTTGGCCTTTCGCGACTCTACACAATAAGAAATCGAGCAAGGCGAATCTCCGATGAGCAATGCCAAGAAGAACCGACGCTCATGTCACTTCTTGAAGGGCTTCAGCAACGGATACCGATGCTTCCCACTTTTATCGATGATTCAGGCTTATCTCACGAGGTTGATGGAAAACTGGAAAGTGGCTTTCGACCGATTGAAACTGTTAGGGATTTAGAGATCGCAGAACATCTTGTCTCCCGACTTGAAACTCACGGTTCGGCGGAACCCGGGTAGAATAAATAGGTTTCGCCTATTTTTTCGTATCATCTTCTCCTTCTCGCGCAGCTGCTCCTGAACACTCCACTTCCGAAGCCTCTGCTTTGAGGCAACGTCCGGAGATCTTCCGACAATCACTTGCAATTGAAGCCTCCAGCTCTTTACGAGCCTCGAAGTCTAACTGCTTCAAAAGAGCAGACATCGTCGTAAATTTACCAGAAATGCATCCAGATAAATTCTCGTGTAACTCTCGACATTCCTTTAATGCCTCTGCTTTCTTCTCTTCCAGCCCCTCGCGACATAATTCCCGTGCCACCTCTTCAGTATCTCCCGTTCGTCGAACGACACCATATGCGACTTCCAGTGATTCAGGAGCACCGCCCCCCAGACTTTCGTCAGCCAGCTTCTTATCAGCATCAACGGGGGACTCATTCTCTGTCTGTGGCTGCCAAAAATACGAAATACGAGTAGTGCAAAATGACTCGGGGAGCACCGACCGTACAGGAAAAACAAGCAAACTCACAGGGAGCATGACTCCTGCTCGGATCCAAAAAATATGCAAACGCCGTTTCATCTCTCTCCTTATAAAGCCACAACAGCTCCTAGAATACCGCAGAAAGAGAAAAAACTAAAAGGCGCATTTTTTTTGAATGATATTTTGCCTATAGCGTCTATTGTGTAGGCGCAAAGACGGTTTTTTCCGGTATTTAAAATAGAGAGACAAAAATATGAATCATGCAACATCACACCGTATAAACTTTGATGTGGATGTTTTAGAGGTATTTGGAGCCAATACTCAAAGAGGAACTCCCGAGCGCAACCTACTCATGGCGGTATTAGAGCGGGCCATCCTCGATTTCGTGGGGAACGATCAAAAAGAAGCCTGTCATGCAGAAGAGTGGCTATTCGGAAGTGAGGCCCACGATAAGCTTCAGGCTCCTTTTAGCTTTAGCTGGATCTGCCAACAACTAGACCTTGATGAGACATTTATTGCACGAACCGTAAAAGCAATGCCAAAGCGAGGCAAGCGACGGGTTGCACCATGGTACTTTATGAAAGGAAGTGATTCCTAAAGTAAGTATCGTTCAAACTCCTTAGTGGATAGACAAGACCATCCAGATGCCCGCAAGTTGCTTTGCTTCTTGTGGGCATGTTCATACTGCTTACCAATGTACGAGAAAGAGTCGATAGCTCCTGGCTGTATCAACCCTGTTAAGATCCGCCTTACAGAGTCGCACTCGACTCAGTTTGGATAAAAATCTCTATCTGTTGAAAGAGATAGCTACAACGGACTCGCGGCACTATTCCCAACATAAGGGGACCAGAGATGCGGCACGTAAGAACCCGCACGGCCTACACGAGACCGTATACTGCTTCCACCACCTCGCCGTTCGATCTCCTTTGATAACCAGTGCGCAAAGCGCAGACGTCGAATCATAGCCTCGCGAGGAGCATACTGCCACGCAATAACGAAAGGTGCTGCTAGAAGAAATGCAACAGAGAAAGAGAACAGGAATGAAGCTCCAGCAGATGCAAGACCAAGCCCTATGGCAAGTGCAATAGCGATCCCTCCAATGACGACAGCAGGCATACGCCACGCTCTTCCACCTCGGTGAATGAAGAGCTCAGCAGATACAATATCTGGATCCAGCAAGTCCTCGCGGTAAGCACGTAGCACTTCTGTTGGGACAAAGGAAAGAGACTGCTGAAAACTGCGTAGGGCGCTAGTCTCTAGCTGAGAACGAAAGCGATGAGCAGTTGTCTCAAGCCGCTCAAGCTCTGTACCAATAATTTGATACTGTCCCAACAACTGGCGACAACCGCCGAAGCGGACTGGTTGCTGCGAATGATTGTCCAACTCGGGCATTCCTATGACCTCAGCACTCACTGTTATGCATTGCAACACTCCATCCAAAAGGAAAGTGCCACAAGCAGCATCTCATTACTATTTCATTGTAAAAACGACAGAATCCCTCTCCACGACAAGCCTCAAGAGAAAGGAACAAATAACTCTTTCGCTAGAGAGAGACCTACTACTTCCTTCCTTTCGTTCCGGTCTTTACCCGTATAGGAACTGGCTCGGGAGGAAACAGAACTTCTCTGATCAGATCCAAGACCCACTGAACGAATTCCAGCGCTTGAGTTCTGTGTAAAATAAAACCACTCATACCCACATGATACCAGTAAAAGGCCTCCTAGAGAAAACTTTCATGGTATGCAACGACAAAGGTCTGCCTATTTATTTCAGGGACTTAGGCAGTAAGATGACTACTATCACACTCTCGTTTCCGCCATATTTCCTGAAAGCTTGCCACCTCCCATCTTGCTACCACTTCCCTTGGCACCAGAAGAGGCACTTCCACCATGGAGCGAGAAGAGATTGCTTGAATACGTGTAATTCGTCGATTGTCGCTCTCGGAATCTTACGAGAGCCAGATCGATCAGCTCATTCAGTAATTGCTGAAATGGCACACCGCTCTCTTCCCATAAGTAAAAGGAGAGTGACCCGGGGATAGCATTCAACTCATTCACATAGACCGTGCTCGATTGTCGGTCCACAATGCAATCAACTCGGCAGACTCCAGCACATCCAAGACCCCGAAAAGTTCGAATCGCCAAGTCTTGTACCGTC
Source organism: Bdellovibrionota bacterium (assembly GCA_049451755.1). Taxonomy (GTDB): domain Bacteria; phylum Bdellovibrionota_C; class UBA2361; order UBA2361; family RFPC01; genus RFPC01. The sequence continues at coordinate 8,216 of JBMTVV010000005.1, read as the reverse complement.
TTCGTCATCTCCGTAGAAATATCCGCTGGGATAATTCGATCCATACTTGCCATCGATGAACTCGAATCTGCTGACTTCACTCCGTTCTTTCCAGAATGGGAGCGTTCGTATTTATCGGAAAAGCTTAAGAGCTCCCCTGATGAGAGCGGTCGCTCAATCACACTCGCTCTCTGCTGAGATTCATTTCCTAAGACAGAGCAATTTAATTCGAACATATCTGGCAAAAATATTTCCACCAGGACCTTCGGGCAGTATGAAGCAACGCGATGTGCGGCTTTGAGGAGTTCGGATTTTTCCCGCACAACCTCAATTCCGATACTTGAGCCAAGAAGCGCAGGCTTTAATATACACGGCATACCACACGCAGACTCGATCCGCTGAAGGACTACATCTGGAGCCTCCTCTAATTCAAAACGAGTAAATGAACACGATGAAACCACAGGAATTCCAAGTCCTCTTAAGACCTCCTTCATCACAACCTTATCCATGGAAACTGCTGATCCGGTCACATCACATCCGGTAAAGGGAACATCCATAATCTGCAACAAACCCTGTACGGAGCCGTCTTCCCCAAAACTCCCATGAAAAACAGGTAGATACACATCAATGACTACAGGAGATCTCTTGCTTTGAAACCACCCGGACGGCTGCGTTGGGTAAAGATTCCAATCCCCTCGAATTGGATGCGGCGCCACCTCCGTACAGGCACGTAGAAGCGCCGGCATATCACGGAAATTCGCTACATCCGCAAGACGATCTCCCACATACCACCGACCTTCTTTAGACACGTACACGGGGATAGGATCATATCGCTCTCTGTCTAGCGCATGAAATGCTTGCACTCCAGAGATAACCGACACCTCATGCTCAACAGAGACCCCACCAAACAAAACTGCAACTCTCTTCTTCATTATTTCACCCGTATAAATCCGGCAAATCATTCTCAAACAACACAACATCTCCCGGCTTATTATACCGGCTCAGATGTTCCGCTGCGTCTCGTAACGTCTTCACTTCCTCGATGTTTTCAGTAAGGAATCCCTCACTCAAGAGCCCTTCCCTCAAAGGAGAAATTCGCTCCTCCTCTCCAACGAGTACTACGTGGTTAACACGAGGGGCTGCATAGCCACCAATTCTTCTATTCTCTTCTTGCTCCTGCTCTCCGAGTTCTACCATCCCAGGAGTAACAAGCACCCGCCTACGATTGGTAAAGAGCGCTAAGGTATCAAGCGCCTCACGAAAACCTTCTGGATTCGAGTTGAAGGCATCATCAATGACAAGAACTCCATTACTCTTCTTCAGGAGTTGCAGTCGATGCTCGACCGGAGGTAGCGACTGTACAGCTGCCTGTATTACGGAGGGCGACATACCCGCCTCGACTGCAACTGCAATAGCGGCCATGAGATTGGAAATATTGTGAACTCCCAGGAGCTCCGTTCTTACCTCAAAGGGGTCTGCGATCATCTCACCCGAGACGAGAAAAGTACTTCCATCTTGGGTTACTGAGATATTTCTCGCACATACATCTGCTTGGAGAGCGGTATCATCTCGTTGGATACCAAAGGTAACCACCCTCGATTTCACGAATCGACGCATCTCCGGGGTATTCGGATCGTTAGCATTCAGAAAGCACACTCCAGTCGGCGGCACCCCTTCTAATAACTCTCCTTTCGTCGCGCGGATAGCAGCTTCACTCCCAAAGGTTTCCAAGTGCGCTTTTCCGATACATGTCAGCACGCCCCACGTAGGCTGTGCCACCCGCACACACTGAGCAATATCACCTGATTCTCGAGCACCCATTTCTGCGATGAAAAACTCATGCATAGGCTTGAGTTGCTCACGAATCTCTCTCGCCAATCCTAGCTCTGTGTTAACACTGCCAGGGGTCATATACGTCAGATAGCGCCGCGAAAGAATGCCATGAATAAAGTGCTTCGTGGAGGTTTTTCCGTAGCTCCCCGTAATCCCAATGACATGTAATCCTTGAAGGTCTTTTCTCTTCCGTGTCGCATCCTGTAAGTAAAACTGTTTTACCTGATACTCAAGGGGAAGTACGAGCGCATTTCCAACCAGAACCAAGAGAGGAGTCCATGCAATCCAGTTGAGTGATAGAGCAATCGCATAGGCAGGCTCAAGCGCTACAAGAGACCACAGCACCGGCAGAAAGAGAACCACTCCGCAACTAAAGGACAACCGTTGAGCACGTGCCGTATACACAAATGGCTTCTTTTCACTCCGAGTTGCCAACCACGCACGTCGAAAAAGAATCCATAGAAAAGGAATGAGAATCATTCCCAAGAGGAGCCGGCTCCTTTCTCCAGCCACTACCATGGCTACACCGACAATAAATGCTCCCACTACCTGAAAATGGCGAAAGTCCCTTAAAAAGAGCGCGGTATCTTTTGCAAAAAGTCGCCTCCAATAACGGATATTGCGATAGCTTGACTGCTGAAGCCGTTGCAGAGCAATTCGTAGCGAGGCGCCTCCCCATAAAACGAGAAGAAGAGCTAAAGAGAGAAAAAGAATCGAACTCCACATGGACATACTACACCCTCAACTTCTCCCAATTTCTCTGTGACCCTCGGGTTGGTGTCACTAGCTTACCCTAAAAAATGAAGCGATACTCGATCAAATTGATCTGGTCTATCTAAGAACGCATAATGCCCTGCTTTCTCCCAAATAACCAACCCAGCATCCGGAATACAACTCTCAAGGATTCGCGCTGCCCTCAGTGGCGTATCAGTATCATCAGCACCCCAAATGAGTAATGTAGGCTGGCGAATTTGGGACAATATCGGTGTTAGATCTTCTCGGATCACGGATATCATCGTATCACGCATGGCTCCCGCTGCTCGATAATCCGCGCTACCGAATTGCTCTCGCAACCATTGCATAGCTCGCTCTCGCTGCGTTACGCGCCAATAGATGAGCGTAACGAGCTTCTTACACACTTTAAATATTAATACGCGTAATCGCTTCCTAAACGAGAGCGGCAATCGCACTCCGGCACTGCCAATTAATAAAAGTTTTCGAATGCGCTCTGATTGAGAGACTGCTGATTTAAGCGAAACCCTTCCCCCATGTGAGTGACCCACGAGCATATCGACCTGCGGGATCTGTAACGCATCCAAGACATCAACAAGGAAGGTCACAAAATCGTCAACTTGCCAGACCGTTCGCGGAGTTTCCGAGCCACCGAAACCTGGAAAATCCACGGTGAGAACGCGCACGGTACCATTCTGGTGAAGCGCGGCTGCCGCTCTATCAAAGAGACCTCTATGTGCCCCCCATCCATGGAGCATCACCACGGTTTTTGCTCCATGTGCAGCGGGCCATTCACTGAATGCGACCCGAAGTCCCTTGATATCGATGGTATCGTCTCTCTTCCCCAATCGAGGCCTCTCCCTACATTCCAGGTTTTGTCATCGCCATGAGATCAAGAGCCTTACTTAATTCTTCCTCTGGTAACACCTTCATTTCTCGTGCCACCTCACGAACGCCCTTATCCTCCTTAAGCGCCCGCTTTGCGAGCTCAGCTGCTCGGTCATATCCAATAAGAGGAGCAAGCGAAGTGCAGATAGCAAGGCTCTTTTCCGCATTCGACTCGCATCTCTCAACATTCGCTTTGATTCCATTAATACAACGTACAACAAAATTCTCGCTCGAGGTTGCTATGAGCTCGGAAGACTGCAAGATGTTATAACCAATGACCGGCAACATCACGTTCAGCTCGAAGTTTCCATGTTGCCCCGCGACAGAAATCGTCTGATCGTTTCCGATTACTTGAGCTGCAACCATCATGACAGACTCGCAGATTACGGGGTTTACCTTCGCCGGCATAATGCTCGAACCAGGCTGAATCTCTGGAAGAAAGATCTCACCGATTCCTAGACGAGGTCCCGATGCCAGCCATCGAATATCATTTGCGACTTTCATAAGGGAACAAGCAATTGTTCGCAGAGCACCACTGTAGAAAACAATAGCATCTCGAGCACCCTGAGCCTCAAAATGATTTGAGGCCTCTTTCAAATCGACTCCGAGAAGTGACGAAATATGAGCAATAGCTCGCTGGGCGAACTCTGGATGGGTATTCAATCCAGTCCCAACAGCTGTTCCACCGAGTGCAAGTTCCCGTACGCGCTCGAGCGCTTGAGCTACCCGCTCTTCCCCTATGGCGATCTGGGCAGCATAACCAGCAAACTCCTGACCGAGCGTTACCGGTGTTGCATCCTGTAAATGAGTCCGACCGGACTTAATGACAGAGGAGAACTCTTCCGCCTTTCTTTCAAGAGCACCTCGCAGATTACGAAGTGCGGGAAGCAATCTCCTCTCTGCGGCCACCACTGTCGAGATATGGATGGCTGATGGGATAACGTCATTCGAAGACTGAGACATGTTAACATGGTCATTCGGGTGAACTAGAGATTTTTCTCCGAGCTTGCCGCCTAAAATTTGCGCTGCTCGATTCGCAATAACCTCATTCGTATTCATGTTCGTTGAAGTACCAGAACCAGTCTGAAAGATATCAACAACAAAGTGCTCATCATGTTGACCCGACTGCACCTCCCGCGACGCTGCGACGATAGCATCTTTCAGCTGCTCAGATAGCAACTCGACCTCATAGTTCGCTAAGGCGGCACCATGCTTAATCGCGCCGAGTGTCTCAATAAACACACGGGGAAATCGCAATTCGCTCACCGGAAAGTTCAAGACGGCACGTTGCGTAGAGGCTCCATACAACGCCCCCTCGGGAACATTCATCTCACCCATTGAGTCTCTTTCTATTCGCGTTGTCATCACCATCTCCCCCCTCTTATTCACTTCGAGCGTCCGCTCTTGTGCGTACATTTCCATAACTGAGTGTCTTCATTATTGGTCTTTTTTTCAATCCCTCCAGCTATTTAACCCCCCTTACCGATAAAAATACCGTTTAAGTTCCCGAAGAACTCTGTCGATTCTAGTACCAGGACAGGTCCATTTGAAAAGCAGTCCTAGCGAACTGCCGATTCCCTCTCATAACTATAAGTTACGTTTTGGGACTACTTTACTAACGGTGTCAAAAAGAGAACACAGATGAGCACAATATTGGAGTATCCAGATGAGAATTCCAAAACAGGTAAATGGCTTGTCCCCAAGATGCTACCAGCAGACAGCGAAGCTCTCTCTCAGGCATTGCAACTAGCAAAAAATGGAAGGCAAAATACCTCTAAACTCGTTCCTGTACTCCTACAAGATCCTGTTCTTGTCATCGAAGTCTTGAAAGAAGCGAATAACTCATCCTTTGCCGGTGGGGCTACCACCCTCACCACTCTTCGACCAGCCATAGTACGGCTCGGAGCCGCACGGGTGCACGATCTACTCACTCAGATTGCTCGGCGTGAAGCCATTTCAGAGCACAAGTCCCTCCTCCTTTTTCAACGATATCGTTCTCGATGCAAACGGATAGGCGGCGTTGCTCGGATTATAGCAGAAGTACTAGCACGACATGTGCAAGAAGAATGTGAGGTCATCGGATTACTGTCATCAATCGGCGATATGCTTGCCGTATTTCACTTTGGTGAAACGTATGTTGAGCTGGCGGAAGATTCTCCCCGCGCTACCGTCAACTATCGACTCATAAAACATCATCACTTTGATGTTCAAAAACGTGGTCTTGCATACTTACGCCGTAGTGGCATACCGGAATTCACTACTAGTATCATCGATGAGGAAGTCCCTCTTCCTCAACCGGAACAGAAGACGATACGCCTGATTCACCGGGCTGCAATCGAATTTGTCGATGCATTTGATAATGACAAATGGGACAAACTAGCCCCGGAAAAAGAGCTGCCGCCAAGCAGCATCCTACGGCTCTTAAAATTAAACGAACGACAACATATGGCGATCTACTCAGAAGCGGATGGATACCTGAGCCAAATGAGTGCTATTGATCGTGGACGAGAGCGTCTTTTTGAAGAACAGACGGAGACGGAAGAAGACAACACCGACTGGGATACAGAGGATGACTGGTCATGGTTTGATGACGATATCGAGGAATTAGAATCCACCAACGAATCACTTAATGGCACACTGAGTGCTAGCGACGAGCCTCAGCTCACAGAGCTCGACTCGGATCTCGATGAGCTGCTCGGTATGGGCAGCTCGGAGAGTGAGGTAGAATTCGAAGAAGTATCTCGAGAACAAGAATCGGTTGCGGAGACCTCCTTTCTCTCTAGCTATGAAACTGTTCTTGGAGACTCGTTGAACGATCTTATCAATGGCCCTTTCTCAACGGCGGCGCTCATCAGCTTCTCCCAAGATAAGAAAGAGGCAACTATTGTCGTTCAAAGAGGTGACACTCAGTCCGAGACGAAAATCTCCATTACTGACAAAGACTCACCGCTGCTCCGAGCACTATCAAAAACCCAAACGTTTTCCAGTCGACAGGACAGCAAGTCTCCCTTCGGAAGCAGCTCTTATGCCATCTCACCTCTTGAGACCGAAAACACCGCTCCCCTCGCTCTCTATGCTGACTGCGGTTCGCACTCAGCGATTACCCTTCACGGAAGAAGACTATTTCGTGATACGGTGCAAAGGCTGAATCAACAGATTCAGACCCTTCCAAAAGCAGATGAGGGCGAAAAATCTACTGGCTAGAATCAGATTCACTTTATCGAACACATCCCACTCTCGAATAGGAAACCTTCCCCTCATCGTATGAGGTGTGCTAAAAATAAGATAAGAATTTTCCGACACACTTGGTTTTGTATCCTAATCAGTTACTATTCAAGAATAGTTATACTGTGATCAGAAATTTCTTTCATACATGAAGAGCCTTGAACCACAAGAATACGGTTATGCTCAACAATGAGCATCTTAGGAGAAGACGTTGTGAAACAAAACATTGAAGAGGTAAGGAAGGTGAAGTACTCAAATCGTAAGATGCTTTTTTTGTCTATCGCTACTTTTCTTCTATGTAACTACACTCCACTTCTTGCTGAGTATAAAATTGCTACCGTTGATATCAACAAGGTGCTCAACGAAACAAAGGAATCGAAGGAGGCTCGACAGGCTCTCACCGAAGAATCGAATCGAGCCCGAGTGGTAATCGAAAAGAAAAGGACGCTACTCCAAGATAAAGAGGCAGCTCTGAAAGCTCGAGGCATAGCAGCAGATTCAAAAGAAGCAGAAGAGTTTCGGCAAGAGGCAAAAGATTTCACTCGATTCGTAAAAGATACGGAAGAGGAGCTCAAACGAAAGTTCCTTCGCTCGAACTCAGAAATTACCCAGAAAGCCCTTGAGACGATAGAATCATTTGCAAAAGCCAATAAGATTGACCTCGTACTCGAGAAGGGACAAGAGGGAAAGGGAGCCGTGCTTTTCGGTACCCCAGGTGTTGATATCACCAGTGAAGTCATCAAGAAACTGAAAGGCTAACGCAACGACTCTCTTTTCTTATGCGAGGCGAATACTTTGAGTACACCGCTAGAAGATGCGATTCAGAATGCAACAGAAAGACCTTCAGCTGAGTCGATTCATCACTTCTACACGACGTTTTTAGAGACGGAAGTGATCGTTCCGTGCAAGATGCAGGCACGACCTGTTAAGAACCTATCGCCCTTTCCGGCTCCGTTCTCCAATCTTCTTGCTGTGACGGCTCAGGAACAGGAGATAATTCCTGCTTTCACAACACAAGAACAATTACAGTTTTGGGCACAGGAGCCTCTCGAGTGGATTTCAATGACAGGAGAGACTCTCTGCCAACGAGCCCCGGAAACAATGTGGATAAGCATCAACCCAAGTGGCGAATGGGGAAAAGAGCTTTCGGCTTGGGAAATCTCTCTCCTAGCGCAAGGCACGGAGGGACTCCAGGAGCTCGTAGCTGAACAATTACAACACACGGACCCACATATCACCTTTCAGGCGCTTAGTGAGGAACAAGCAGAACGTATTGTCTCAGCGACTGGTCCAGCCCTCAAAGAGTATCCCACGATACAAGCAGTTTTTGCGGGGATTCAGGTATCTGAGTCCGCTCAAGAATCCTACCTTATTGGAGCCCTCATCACGAACGAACAGGAACAAGAGCACATTCGCAAGTCCCTTCAGGAGCGTATTCAAGGAGCTCTCATCGGAGACAATCCTTTCTCTCTCACTCTCGGAACGACCCTTGATGAATCTCCAGAACTCGCTAATTTTAAATTTATCGATCGGCTCATTGAAAATCAGGATGGCTCATG
>JBMTVV010000004.1:0-18575 GCA_049451755.1 Bdellovibrionota bacterium | reverse complement strand
TGCTGAGGAGACAGAGAATTCCCCGCTCTTAAAAACTCTCGATACTTCTCTGGAAAGGTATCAGGCGCACTCTGGTATCGCTCAAATAATCCCAAGGCTAAGAGCTGGCCGAATGCATAGGCATATACGTAGAAAGGGCTATGAACAAAGTGTGGGATATAACTCCACCAGTAAGCATACTCGTCCGTAAGGGTAACAGCACCCTGAAACATTTCTTCCTGCCGAGCACGCCAGAGCGCATTAAAGTCGTCTGTTGCCAATTCCCCCTTCTTGCGAGCTGCATGAATATCTCGCTCAAACTGAAACATCGCGATCTGTCGATGTACAGTGGCAATGATGTTCTCGACGTGACGGATGCTCATCGCTAATTTCACCGACTCGCTACGAGTCTTTTTCATGAGATAGTCATACAAGAGGAGTTCTGCGAACACGCTAGCGGTCTCAGCGATGGTCAGTGGGGAATCGAAGCTCAAATACGACTGTTCCCTCATGAGATATGCATGAATAGCGTGACCGAGCTCATGTGCAAGGGTGAATACATCACGCTCCGTACCTCCATAATTGAGAAACACGTATGGATGGAGATCCGGCGTCACAAAGGAACAAAACGCCCCCCCCCTCTTGCCGGGACGCGCCGCTGCATCAATCCATCCCTTTTCGAAGAATTCACGAGCAATACTTCCAAATTCCGGATGAAACTCCTCAAAAGCTTCTTCAACCCACTCCCTCGCTTTCTCCCATGGGATCTTCTTCGTATTTCCTAGGGGAGCATACCGGTCAAAATCGTATAGCTCCTTATACCCTAGGAGCTCCCTTTTAAACTCGTAAAAGCGCTTCACATCACGAAAGCTCCCCTTCGCTGCTCGGACAAGAGACTCCGCTGCAGGGAACGTAATCTGATTATCGAGATGTCGAGCCTCCTCAGGCTTCGAGAAACGGTGATATCGATCTCGGATACTCTTCTCCTGAAGGAGGGTATTGAAATATAAGGTCAGGCGCCTTGAATCCTCTTCAAGCCCCTTCGAGAATCCCTTCTGTGCTCGCTTGCGGAGGTTTCTATCGGGACTGTGGAGTAGCTCAAGAATCTCCTCAAGTCCCATCCGCCTCACTTGCCCTCGCCCAGTCTGCAGCTCATACAAGCGACTTGCAAACTCCTCATCAAACATCCGCATGACAGCATCTTTACCGACGAGACTCATATCGCTGAATATCTGTTTCTCACGCTCTGGAAGTTCGTGCTTCTGGTAGTGAATCAGCTGCGTAAGATAGTTCTCGTATTCACTGAGGGCTTTTGACTTCGCTAACTTTTGTAGTCGCTGCTTCGAGAGCGACAAGAGCTCTGGGTGAAAGAATGCGAGGAGATTCGTAATTTCGACATAACGTGTGCGAGCCATCTGCAAAAGACCACCTCGACCGCTTTCAAGGGCAGACTCAGCAAAAAGAAGAGAGGCATAGTGATATGGCTTAGCAGCCAACAACATGACGGCCTCATATTCGGCCAACAAGTTCTTGAACTGCACAGCTGATTGAGAGATTTTTGCTATTTTTCCTACATACTTTCGACGAAATTTCTCTGCTAGCTTATCTGCACTTCGCAAATCAGAAGATATCCGCTTATCCTCAGGAGATGAGTAGAGATCTGCCAAACTCCAAGCCGGAAGCGTACGACTCCTCTTCACCTGCCCCTTTCCTCTACTCATCTTTTGAACGCTATGTTGTCCCATTTCACCCTCTAACGTTTTTACCGGTACAAATTCGTACTACATCACACACCAAAACCAAGCCGCTGGCACCCAGAATCTTTGAGGATCATACGACTCCTCTTATCGTAAGGAGAGCTGCTCCCCAACGAGTCCTCTTATCTCCTCGCCTTCCGCCTTAGAAACCTTCTCTATGAGAAGTGCAACAAGCGCCGTCCAACCCGTTTGGTGAGCAGCGCCAAGTCCCTTGCCATTATCACCATGGAAGTATTCATGAAATAGGAGCCGCGAGCGTTGCTCTGCACCAGAGAGAATCGGATGTGTGACATCACCCATGTATGACCGTTTCCCGGATGGATCTTCTTGGAAGAGTGTAATAAGTCGACGAGACAGCTCACGACTCACTTGGAGAAGGTTGAGCTTCTTGCCCGAGCCCTTCGGAAATTCCACCTGAAAAGAGTCTCCGTAGAAGTGATGATACTTTTCGAGCGCTTCAATAATAAGGTAATTAGTTGGGAGCCAGACGGGTCCCCGCCAATTTGAATTTCCACCGAACATCAGGCTATTTGATTCACCTGGTGTATATGAGACCTCTAAGTGTTTCCGCTCAATATCTGGAGATGCTGACTTCTCGTGCTCCATGATGAGGTCAAAAGTATATGGATGGTCATAGTGATATCGTGAGAGGGAACGGATACCGTACGGTGATAGAAACTCATCTTCATTCAAGAGGTAATCAAGAATCCTCTCAAGACGGTCGCGCGATGGCATCGCAAGCAGTCGCTTTCCATAATGCTCCGGCCCAGCGTGTTCAAGGTATGTAATATGCTTAGCAAGATCCGAGCGATGTTTTAAGAACCACTCAAGACGTTTCTTAAACCCTGGAAGAGCTTCCACGATGCGATCATCGAGAATTTCCACTGCGATGAGAGGAATCAAACCAACCAGTGAACGAATTTTGAGCGGGTGCGCGCCCTCTTGAACGTGCAACTGATCATAATAGAAGCCATCATCTTCGTCCCATAAGCCACTACCCCCAAGGGTATTCATAGAGTCAGTAATCATCACGAAGTGCTCAAAGAACTTTGACGCTATATCAGAATATGCTCGTTCTTCTTTTGCCAGCTCAAGCGCCATTGAGAGCATCGTCCCACAGTAGAATGCCATCCATGCGGTAGCATCAGACTGTTCAAGGTGCCCATCGAGTGGAGCCGGACCAGACCGGTCAAAGACACCAATGTTATCAAGACCGAGAAACCCTCCTGTAAAGAGATTATTCCCTCGTACATCTTTTCGATTCACCCACCAGGTAAAATTAATGAGCAGCTTATGAAAGACCCGCTCGAGAAACTCGCGATCCCGACGCCCTCTTGCACCAGTCATTTTATAGACTCGCCAGCAGGCCCAGGCATGCACAGGAGGATTCACATCTGAAAATGCAAACTCATAGGCTGGAATTTGCCCATTCGGATGCATGTACCACTCTCTGAGAAGGAGGAGTAGTTGCTCCTTTGCAAAGTCTGGGTCGACTCGAGCATACCCTAGGGTATGAAAGGCCAAGTCCCACGCGGCGTACCAAGGATACTCCCACTTATCCGGCACTGAGATAATATCCATGTTGTATAAGTGCTTCCATTCTCGGTTACGACGATCTTTGCGCTCATCTGCTGGCTTAGGCTGAGAGGGATCCCCCTTCATCCACTCGTAGACAGAGTAGTAGTAGAACTGTTTTGACCACAGCAATCCACTATATGCCTGCTCCGCTATGAGGCGATTCTCACCACTCGTCTCTGGACGAATAATACTTCGATAAAATTGGCTACACTCTTCCTCTCGAGAACCGAAGGTGTTCTGAAACTCTTCGCCAAATTTCTCTCCTAATGACTCGGTTTCCTTCGTTAACCGATATCGAAGCGTTTGCTCCTGATCAGGACCAAGCTGGAGTACCGAATGAACACCGAGCTTCGTCCCTTTTCCTTCCCGACTTATTGCACCCTCTTCACCATCGACAAGATAACGGTGAAAGGCATCCTTGACATGGTGAGTAGGACCCGCTTCATGAAAAAGCTTCTGGAAATTCGTTTCATTATTCGTCCAGAGAAAATCTCCGGAACACTCTGAGGAATCAAAGGCGAACCGATAATTTCCAAGTGTCGCATGACGAGCAATCGCTGAATCATGGCCTTCGAACTGAAGTAAGGGTTCAGGTCCAAAGGCCTCTCCAGCTCGCCCCCAACTCCAGGTGTTTCGATACCAAAGCGATGGTATGACATGAAGGCTATGCGTGCTCGTTGAGACATTCTTCACAACGACTTCAATTAAAGTATCATTTGGAGCACCCTTCGCGTACCGAACACGAATGTCGAAGTACCCCTGATCAAACAATCCTGGCACATCAAAAATTTCATACTCCGCATCATATCGTGACCGTCTTGCAGCCTCCTCCTGGAGCACATGATAAGGATAGGCGTTCACGGGATAAACATAAGCTGCCTCAGCGAAGGCATACGTTGGTAACGCCTTGAGATAATAGTAGAGCTCTTTTACATCCTCACCGTGATTACCCTGCGGCCCGGTCAGACCGAACAGCTTCTCCTTCAGGTGCCCATCATTCCCATTCCATACCGCTAGGGAGAAGCAGAGCCGACACTTACGATCGCACCACCCAAGCAGGCCATCTTCACCCCACCGATAGACTCGCGAGCGCGAGAGCTCATAGGGCAAGTACTCCCAACACGAACCATCTGGAGAATAATCCTCGCGAACCGTGCCCCACTGTCGTTCCGGCAGGTAGGGACCCCAACGCTTCCAGTGATGTGAGCGCTGGGCTGACTCTACAAGTCGAATGTACTCAGCCGTAGCTAAACTTTTCATAGGTGACGCCTCTTCAACCCATAGACTAGGGATAGGAACAGAAAGTGACAAGTATGAACCAGACAGACTGCCATGTTTCTCTTCGTATAAATAATGCTATCCTTAGAGCTCAGCAGTGGTCGATCAGAGAAACCGAACTTTTCACGCTACTCAAGAAGTTCACCACTCGGTCATGCTGAGCCACTGAACGACGCTAGCATGTGAGAAAGCGAGTGTCTTATCTGGATAAATATACCCTCATGTCAGAAAGACAAACAGAAGCGCCACAAACTGAGGAACCATTCCTATCCGTCATTATCCCTGCCTTTAATGAGCAACGGCGCCTACCACCGACCCTACTCGATGCTGTTGACTTTCTTGACAGCTTAGACAAGACGTATGAGGTGATTGTCGTCGATGATGGAAGTCGGGATGGCACTTCAGCCGTTGTTCAGAAATTCGAGAAGATCCGATCTCAGGTACGGCTTATTCGCCTCCCGAAAAATTATGGTAAGGGCCATGCAGTCAGAACGGGAGCGCTTAATGCCCACGGGCACTTCATACTCTTTGCCGATGCAGACGGATCTACGGCTATTTCAGAAGTTCATCGCCTCCTCAACGCTATCGAAGAAGGTTATGAAATTGCCATCGGATCTCGAGCACTTCGTTCCGATGAAACCGAAGTCAAAGCCCTTCTTCTTCGGAAGGTCATTGGTCGAGTCTTCAATAAAATTGTTAATACAATATTACTCCCGGGAATTGCGGATACGCAGTGCGGTTTCAAGCTCTTCTCCCGTAAAGCGGCAAATTTTCTCTTTTCACACCAACAGAGTGACGGATTTAGCTTTGATCTAGAGCTCTTGTTTCTTGCTAAAAAGACAGGGCTCTCTGTGCGTGAAATCGCTATCAACTGGGAGAATGTTCCGGGGTCGAAGGTAAACCTCCTGAGCGATAGCCTCCGAATGTTCCTTGATATCTTTCGCTTTGCTTGGATTCACAGAGGAGTAACACCCAAATCGCTAGCAACAACCGAATCACTGGAGGACTTCTCATTACCGCAAGACTCCAACCACGAAGAAGTTGCGAACTAGTTAACCTGCCGAACAACACAATCGAAGTTTATCACCAAAGGCGATCCTGACCTGACTTACCGATCGTTATTTCCAAGTCAACACCGTTCTTGGATGGAGATCTTCCAAGATGAGAGTAGCGAATAGACTACCCGAGCACTCGGCGACATCCGTTACCTCGGACGAGATGGAGCTTGATCACGCTTCTTCAACCTCGATATCTTCCGAATCATCGACCTGAAAACGGGGATCATCCACGGAGAACTCAAATAGGTTATTGATATCAGGATCGTCTACATCAATATCAACTTCCACCCTACCCTTTATCACACTTGCATCAGCCTGTAGCTCAAGCACTAGGGTTCCACGCTGATTATTCCCGAAATCCGCTTGGGAGAAAAAGAAGACGATGTAGCGATCTTGGTTATCTCCGATTACATCAACGTCCGGTTCAATAACTCCTTCGACACCGTCGACCGTGAGTGAAGCAGTATTACCGACGTAACTGAGTGCATCAGGAAAATGAAGCTTTATGAGCACACCATCCCTGTTCACCTCCGAGATTTGCACCACTATGCGGGTTCGATCTCCGACATCAATTCTGCGTGGCTCAAGTGACATATCAACACGTCCAGACCCAGCAAATCCATCACCTCCGCCACCACCGCACCCGGACACGGCTAGACAGACACCAAAAACAAAGGCACATAAAGCGATGTAGAGAGGACCTACAACAATCGAAAAAGGTTTCACGATACTTCACCAAGATAAATATATACCACCTGAGTTTTCCCCTATTAGTGCTCATCCGACAAGAGAAAATCTCTCAATTTATCAAATGGTCTACCTGCAAAGACACCCAAGAGAGGCTGTATTCTCCTGGCGCCAAATTTAAGCCTTACTCGTGAAAATTACTATTCGGAGCACATTTCCCACGGTATGATTTGCGCTTGTAGTCTTTCACTCGACTCTCGTTTATCCTGAACGCTATGACCTCAACCCCAACTATTGAATGTCACGCCCTCTCTAAGACCTTCTCTACCTACGAAAAAGGGGCGGGGCTCCTTGGCTCATTACGCTCATTTTTCCATCGCACCTACCGCTCGGTTACTGCGGTAGAGGACTTTTCCTTCCGAGCTGAGCCCTCTCAGATCATAGGCCTCCTTGGACCAAACGGTGCTGGGAAAACGACCATCATGAAGATGCTCACTGGAATCATCGTGCCTACGTCTGGCACGGTTCGAGTGCTAGGACACACCCCGTGTGAACGCCCCCTCTCCCTTCGAAAAAAAATCAGTCTCGTCATGGGACAAAAATCGCAACTCTGGTGGGATATCCCCGCCTTTGATTCCCTCCAACTCCTTGGACACTACTACGAGGTCGAACCGGCGATATTTCGGAAACGGGTAAACGAACTTGCAGAGATGCTCTCGGTAAATAATTTACTCCATATACACGTACGAAAACTTTCACTCGGTGAACGTATGAAGTTGGAGCTCATGGCATCACTTCTCCATGAGCCTGAGGTACTTTTTCTCGATGAGCCTACTATTGGACTCGATTTAGTGGCACAGAGAAACATTAGAAAGTTTCTTCTTGAGTATCAACGCGCACGAGGTACAACGATAATCTTGACCTCGCACTACATGGGAGATGTTCATGCTTTAGCAGATAGAATAGTACTGCTTCTTGATGGACAAAATCGATTTGATGGGAGCCTCCAAGAATTTGAGAGCCTCTTCGGTCATGAAAAATATGTGCAAATTGAATTTGAGCACCCAGTCGAGCAAACCGCTCTGATTTGGAAGGGTCTCCATCCTGTGTGGGAGTCAGATGGGCTTCGAGTTGAACTTCGTATTGGAGCTGAGCGATTTCGAGAGCTCATTCAGAGCATAACAACTCACTTCCCGGTCTCCAACATCTCCTCAGAAAAGCTTCCTATAGAGCGAGTGATGACCTCAATTCTTGAGAACCCTCACCTTTTATCGAGTTCTTCTCAGGATATAACTACCTCAGAGCAACGCTAATATGAACTCCTCTCGTCCTCGTACTCGTTGTCTTTCAAACCAGTGGCGCAAATGGAGTCAAACAGCTGCTATTAGCATGACGAATGCGCTCGTATATAAGCTCAACTTCCTACTCCTTACAATCGGTCCAGTGCTCGTTTTCTTCCTCATTCAATTCAATCTCTGGTCTTCTCTCTATGAACTCCAAGGTGTTGAAGAGATTCGAGGCTACTCACAAAAAGATATGATTGCATACCAGGGATGGGTACTGATAGTAACGCTCCTGACACAAACATATAACAGCAGAAACCTAGCAGAAGATATTCGTCTTGGGAGAATCTCAGCCTATCTGATCTATCCTTTTGAATTTTGGCAGTACCATCTCGCCACATTCTTTGGGCAACAGATTATCCAAACTATTATTGCGATCCTCTCACTCGTAAGTCTGATTACTCTCGGTATTATTCCCGTACCTCACCTCATTTCTCTACTGATTGGCCTTCTTACTGCCATACTTGCTGGACTACTCTGGTATCACCTGCAGTATGCAATCGGCTTGTTGGCATTCTGGCTAGAGGAGACATGGACCCTTCGAGTCATTATCTCCATCATGGCCTCGTTCCTCTCGGGGGCAGTGATTCCGCTCGAACTGTTTCCTCCATGGGCACGAGACCTCGCGCTCCTATCGCCGTTTCCGTATCTCACCTTCATACCGGTCAAGTCTTTTCTCGGTACCACTCCAGCACTTCCCCTTCCAGCGCCCTGTATCCTACTGCTCTGGATAGGAGTCACTTGGCTTATTGGAAGGATTATCTGGAGAAGAGGGATTCACCTCTACTCAGCGGCAGGGATGTAACCATGACCGAACATCGCCACCTTTTTCAATTGATACCCTACTATTTCGGTCTTTATAGACACTATATCGCCGTTTGTGCTGCCCAAGCTCTCAGCTTTCGAACCCACTTTTTTCTGCTCGTGATTGTAGATCTCTTTTTCTATGCCTCATCGTTTGGAGTTGTTGCATTTTTATTCGAGCACGTGGAGATGATTGGTCCATGGAATCGAAATGAGTTCCTCTTTTTCGTTTCGTTCTTTCTCGCAATCGATCAACTTCATATGTCGATGTTTGCCATGAGTTTTTGGGAGTTTTCAGCCGATCTCCGCCTCGGAAGACTCGACTTTTGGCTCTTAAAGCCAGCACACGTATTGTTCATACTCTTCTTTCGAAACGTTCGCTTCTCCAACTTTTTTCTCACCCCAATTGTCTGGGGAGCACTTGTGTATTTCGGTTGGAAGCTCTCCTTCGGAACGGAACAGTGGATACTACTACCACTTCTTATCCTGTTGGGTATCACACTACTCGTTTCGATTGAAATCTTACTCTCAGCCGCTATGTTTTGGACGATTGAGAGCATCGGTATCAATTTCTTACGTATGCAAATACAGTCGGTAGGGAGATGGCCTGATTTTATCTACCAATACCTCTTCCAGAAGTTCTTTACTCTTTTTGTTCCGATACTTCTTGTATCAAGCGCTCCGACACACTATGTGCTCCAGTCTGGTGGGGGGACGCTCCTTGTTGGAATGATTACTGCGATAGCGAGTTGTTGGATACTCAATCGTTATGCATGGCGTGCCGGGCTCAGGCGATACGAATCAGCTTCCAGCTGAATTTCGTTTCTCTTGCTATCGAAAATGAATACCATAGGAATCAGACCCATGGGATCAATGCTAGTCAAAGAGGGACAAGAACTCTCCGTACCCCTCAGAGGCGAGCTCCTCCTTCGGAACGAAACGTAGCGCTGCCGAATTAATACAGTAGCGTAATCCGGTGGGTTGTGGACCGTCTGGAAACACATGCCCTAAATGAGAATCTGCCTTACGGGAACGCACCTCGGTCCTACGAACAAAGAGTTTGCGATCAGTTCTTTCGGTCAATGCAGTCTTTGAAATGGGTTGTGTGAAACTCGGCCACCCGGTACCGGAGTCATATTTATCCTTCGAGCTGAATAAAGGCTCACCTGAGACAACGTCTACATAGATTCCTTCTCGCTTGTTATCCCAGTACTCGTTTTGAAACGCTCGCTCTGTCCCATCTTGCTGCGTTACGTAGTACTGCAAAGGGGAAAGCTGCTTCTGTAGCTCTTCCGGGTCCATACCCAGACATCCCCCCGTCTCCCCATTTTCACAAAGACCAGAGTACGTTTCCCTTGCTGCATTTCCACTCATACCTCTTACCTCCCGTGGTGCTTCAATTACTCCAATCGTGCCACCGTCTAGCGATTTTTTCTCCTCTGCGGCTAGCCTTCGTACCCCCACCAAGTCGAGGGAGCCAAATCCGCCCAAACGAATCAGCAGTCCTGCTACCAGCCACATGAAAAGCGAATGACCGACGAGCCTTGATGACCAACTGAGACTCGAAGATGTTCCCCCTCCAAGAACTGCTCCTTCGGAAGCCCGTACACACTTCATACACTGCCGCTGTAATACATCAGGCGAAATCAATCTCAGCGAATCTCCCCGACTATCAAACGCCGTCTCCTGTGGGGAGATACGATAATCCGATGCAAGCGCCTAATCCATTAGAAAGCTTGAGACGACGAATTTTTGATAATCTTACTCACAACACAGAAAACAATGGTCTCTCGTTTCAATATCTATTACGTTAAATTTTTCCGATACTTAAGCCGATAGTTGTATCGCATCGAATGATCATTCTAATTCAGGGAGTTTTCTTATGGCTGGAGTTACGAAATACATGCCGGGGTTCGGAAATGACTTTGAAACCGAATCCTTGCCCGGTGCTCTACCTCAAGGTCAGAACTCACCCCAGAAGTGTAACTACGGGCTCTATGCAGAACAACTTTCAGGGTCCCCATTCACCGCACCCCGCGGAACGAACGAACGGTCTTGGCTTTATCGAATTCGCCCATCGGTGAAACATACAAATCAGTTCCTCCCGATCGAGGTCCCCCTCTGGAAAACTGCCCCTGCAAATGAAGACCCCCTACTACCCCTTGGACAACTTCGTTGGGATCCCATACCAATTCCAGAAACTCCAACTACCTTCTTACAAGGAGTGCGTACTATTACGACGGCCGGTGATTGCATGACACAAACGGGGATGAGCTCACACGTTTACGTTATGAATACGGCTACCGAAAATGACTATTTTTTCAATGCAGATGGAGAGCTCCTCATCGTACCACAAGAAGGTAACATCTGTTTTTTTACGGAAATGGGGAGAATAGAGCTGACCCCAGGAGAGATATGCGTCATCCCTCGAGGAATGATCTTCAGAGTTGAGCTAGAAGGAGATTCCGCCCGCGGCTATATTTGTGAGAATTATGGCGCAAAGTTTTCACTACCAGACCGAGGACCTATAGGAGCGAACTGCCTCGCAAATCCGCGAGATTTTAAAACCCCCGTAGCAGCATACGAAGACAAAGAAACTCCGTGTACCTTATCGGTAAAATGGTGTGGAAAGTTTTACGAGACAAAGATTGGCCACTCACCACTCGATGTTGTCGCGTGGCACGGAAACTATGCCCCATATAAATATGATCTCAGTTGTTATTCTCCAGTTGGAGCTATTCTCTTTGATCACCCTGACCCATCGATCTTTACTGTTCTAACGGCACCGACAGAAGAACAGGGAACGGCAAACGTCGACTTCGTCATCTTCCCTCCCCGATGGCTCGTTGCCGAGCACACGTTTCGCCCACCGTGGTATCACCGAAATATTATGAGCGAGTTTATGGGTCTTATCTGTGGTCAATATGACGCCAAAGAGAAGGGATTCGTGCCAGGTGGGATGAGCCTCCACAATATGATGCTCCCCCATGGTCCCGATGCGTTCGGATTTGAAAAAGCGACGGAAGGAGAGCTGAAGCCCGTAAAGCTCGAAAACACGATGGCCTTCATGTTTGAGACTCGATTCCCACAGCAGGTGACCCAATTTGCGGCGAAAGCTCCGACCCTCCAAACGGACTATCTCGACTGCTGGAAAGGGCTGAAAAAGAAGTTCGACGGAACACCAGGAATTAAATAAGCTTCTTGAGACGGCCTACTGAGCTCAAGAACAAACCGGGAAATTTATCAGAGGTTCCTGCGCTATCCTCTCTTTCGAGATTGTCCTCTTTTTGCCATGGTAGGGTTTAGAGCGAAATTCCTCGACTCTCTGAAACAATGTGATTTTTCTTTCTAGAAGACCAACACACGTTATGCATCCGATTCACGAAAAACTTACAACATTCGCATCAACTCTTCCCGAAATTATATTTGAATGGAACGACCGAGAGACAGATGCGCGAGGATGGCTCGTCATCAACTCTCTCATTGGAGGTGCCGCTGGCGGAGGTACCCGCATGCGTCTCGGGCTTGACTGCGATGAGGTAACAGCACTTGCCAAAACGATGGAGATTAAATTCACCGTTTCGGGTCCTCGCATCGGTGGAGCAAAATCGGGAATTAATTTCGATCCAAACGATCCTCGAAGAGAGGGGGTACTCGATCGGTGGTTTAAAGCAGTCAGTCCGATTCTGAAGAATTATTACGGTACGGGTGGCGACCTCAACGTAGACGAAATCAGGGATGTCATTCCTCGTCTTGAGCGGTATGGAGTATTCCATCCACAAGAGGGCGTCCTCTGCGGTCATTTCCTTCCATCAGAGACAGGGAAAATTGACAGAATTGGTCAACTGAGAAGAGGAGTTTCTCTTCCCGTGAAGGGCTCGTCACTAACGCCGACCTCAGGACAGTTCACCGTTGCAGACTTAATTACTGGATATGGAGTCGCAGAGTCAGTCCGTCACTACTATGAGCTTTGGAATGGCAAGATTGAAGGTAAGCGTGTCGCGGTACAAGGCTGGGGCAATGTGGGTGCGAGTGCAGCCTTCTATCTCTCGCGCATGGGTGCTTCTCTAGTAGCAATCACAGATAGAGATGGTGGGATCGTAAAAGTAAACGGGATCTCTACAGAACAAGTAGCTGAGCTCTTTAGTCAACGGAGAGGGAATGCCCTCTTATCCGAGGAGAAAGTATCACACGAGAGGCTTGCCGACGAGTTCTGGAATAGTGGTGCCGAGATCTTCATTCCGGCTGCAGCATCCCGACTCGTTACACAAGCTCACATTGATACGATGAAGAACAGTGGTCTTGAACTTATCGCATGTGGCGCTAATGTACCATTTGAAGAACGAGAGATCTTTTTTGGACCACTCACCCAACATACTGACTCACACGTAGCACTCATTCCTGACTTTATTGCAAACTGCGGGATGGCACGAGCCTTTTCTTACCTCATGTTAGAGAATAGCGATCTCTCAGAAGAAGCAATCTTTGCGGATACGTCGCTGTGTATTGAAAATGCATTACGCCAAGTGAATGTAATCAATACATCCTCCAAGAATATCACCGCAAGCGCGTTTGAGGTAGCACTAAAGAAAATCGACGCTGCTCCAGAGGCGCCCGATACGAAAGTTGCCGAAATGGATCGAGCGGTCAACTCCAACAGATCATGGAAGGCTTCGCCAATCGAAGAAACAATGTGAGGTGCTGACAAGACACCACTCGCTTCACTCTCCGCGGCACCACAGTACCCGTACTAGCTTTTCGTCCTTAAGATAGTCTATAGTGAGTTCCCCGTGATAGGCCTTCCTTAGAGACTCACCTATTCGCCGTGCAAGGTGTTCATACGTCGTCGTTATTTCAACTCCCATCCGAATAGGTGCAATTGCTATGATTCGCTGCATGGGATGGAGTGAGCGCTCCTCCTTTTCAATGCGGCGGATGAGATTACGTATCTCCTCCTCATGCTGATGAAAGAACATCCCTCGAATAGTAATAACACCTCCAGGCACTTGCTCTCTGGTGCGTTGGCAAGCAGGACATTCAAAGAGAGTCTCAGGCAGTATCTCCTCTGATTCGTGCTCAGCAATATCCGTAGCCCAACGCATTAAACCCTTGTGAAAAACAACCCCACAAGTCTTACAGGAGCTACCATCTCTGAGTTTTCCACGCAGCTGAAATGCATCATGCACCACGTCATGATATGGATCTTGCAAATAATAACCGCGTGTCGTGTGCGGATCGTACGGCATAGTATTTTCTGACATGAACACCCCCTCTCTCTGAGCCTAACTGAAGCCGCTAGAAGCTTTCGAGACGGTCCTTTTCTATCGAATTGTACGCGGAAAAGAATTGATCATGCTCAGGAATCTCAGTCCTTATCAAAGAAAGAATCCACTACGTCGCAAAGGCATGGGGGAAAGTAAACTCATACTGATAACCGTCGTTATCAATCTCAAGGGTAAACCTCCCCTCTAAATCAAATTCAACGACACGTCGAATCAGACGTAGCCCAAACCCCTCCGATGGATCTCTCACCTCCAAACCCCCTACAGCGGTTTGAGTACCACGTTCGAAAACTCGCAGGGCAAGCTGATCACTCACATCTCCTGTGAGCATCCATGAGATTAGGATTGAGCCATCTTTTTGAGTAAGAGCACCGTACTTACTTGAGTTCGTTAAAATCTCATGCAGTATAAGAGAGAGTGCCTGCACATGTTTTGCTGGCAGCGAAAAATTCTCACCACCCTCAACGACAATTTGCCCTTTCTGACTCCTATCGGACCCCCTCGCCTCAAAACAATTCGCATCCGTGAAGGGACGAATGGCATTTTCGATTATGAGGACGATTGGAAGGGCCTTCCAGCTCTGTTCTGAAACAAGTTGATACGCTTGCGATAGTGCGCTGATACGTCCTAGAAAGGCACCCTGAAAGGCCTCAAGAGAAGATGCATTTCGAAGGCTCTGTTTCGTGAGCGAGAGAATAAGATTCAACATATTTCGAACTCGGTGGTCGAGCTCTGCAGAAAGCAAGCGACGATGCTGCTCAGCTTCATACCACTCAGAGACATCTCGAATAGAAACGAGCACCATATTCTCGCCATCTTTATCGAGCGGACTCAGCATAATTTCAACTGGAATTTCTGAGCCATCTTTCCGTAAGGCAAAAAGATCTTTCCGCCTCCCCATCTCACGGAGCACTGGCTTCTCAAAATAATGCTTTTTATACTCTTGGTGTTGCTCTCTAAACCGAGGAGGAATCAAAGCTTCCACAGGAGTATTCTTTAATTCATCAGCCAAATATCCAAGGAGTGGCTCTACTCGGTGGTTCACCCACTGGATTTCTCCCCTAGGAGTCACGAGTAAAAGTGCATCGGGGACGAGATGCAGAATCATCTGACATTGAAGAATCTCGGGGATTGAGGTGTCTGCCGACTGCATGGTCATATAAAACACTTTACTCACAGAGAGTCAGCAGAACTGCTGAGACCAACACTACCATATAGTTTAATGTTTTTTTCAACTATACAAGGCTTAGTTTTCACGAGTGAAATGGAGCTGCACACCCTGAGCACCTCACATCCCTTATACAGCCTTCGCCTCCTCACTCCCTAATCGGCTTATGTGAGAGAAGTTCTCAATCAACGCAGCTAGTTCCTCTCGATCAAGGGTTTCGCGCTCAAGGAGTGCTTTCGCAGTGAAGTGGAGCAACCCTTTTCGTTCTTCGAGTAGCTTCTGGGCTGTCGTCATTGCCTCCTCAACGAGCTGCCGAACTCCCTGATCAATTTCATATGCAGTTTGCTCACTGTAGTGGCGAGTGGTCGCAAAAGGCCCGGTATCGGACCTCCTTAAGAACGGACTGTCGATGTTTTCGTAGGCAACTGGTCCGAGAGAGCTCCCCATTCCATATCGAGTAACCATACTACGAGCAATTTCTGTTGCCTGCATGAGATCGTCAGCCGCTCCCGTAGAGATCTGATCAAAGATAAGACGTTCAGCAGTTCGTCCCCCAAACAGAATAATCATCTTCTTCATCAGATCTTCCCGAGAGATGAGGTATCGGTCCTCTATCGGTCGTGAAATGGTATATCCGAGAGAGCCGAGCCCCCGCGGAATGATTGAGACTTTCACCACGGGGTCAGCACCAGGTAAGGCAAGCGCAACGAGTGCATGCCCGAGTTCATGATATGCAACCACTTCTCTTTCTTTTGGATTCAAAAGCCGGCTTTTCTTTTCTAGCCCTGCGATAACTCGCTCTATGGCATTCGTAAAGTCGTTCATACTTACATCAATTCCCTCACGACGAGTTGCAAGAAGAGCAGCCTCATTCACAAGATTGGCAAGATCCGCTCCGGTAAATCCAGGGGTCAACGCTGCAAGTTCTTCAATCTGGACATCTCTTCCAAGGGTGATTCCTTTAATATGTACAGCGAGGATCTGCTCTCGTCCCTTCTTATCCGGTCGGTCAACTAATACTTGTCGATCAAACCGTCCGGCACGAAGGAGCGCTGGATCGAGAATCTCAGGTCTATTTGTTGCAGCAAGGAGTATTACTCCGACACTCGGATCGAATCCATCTAGCTCTGCTAAGAGCTGATTGAGTGTCTGCTCCTTCTCGTCATGTCCACCTCCAGGAATGCCAAATCCACGAGCCTTACCAAGAGCATCTAACTCATCGATGAAAATAATACATGGAGCCTTGTGCCGTGCCTGTTCAAACAGGTCTCGCACTCTCGCGGCTCCTACCCCTACAAAGAGCTCAACAAACTCTGACCCACTAATCGAAAAAAATGGAACGCCAGCTTCCCCCGCCACAGCTCGTGCGAGTAACGTCTTCCCTGTACCTGGAGGGCCTACGAGCAAGATACCCTTTGGAAGGCGTCCACCAAGACGTCCATACCGCTTTGGCTCTCTTAAAAAGGTAATGATCTCTTTTAACTCTTCCTTCGCTTCATCGACTCCTGCAACATCGCGAAAGGTAACACGGGTAGTCTCCTCCATATAAATTCTCGCCCGGCTTTTCCCAATTGCCATAAAGCCACCACCCCCTAGCCCCTCACGCCCTGCAAGATACCGAATCACAAAAACCCAACCGAATAAGAGGAGCAGGGTTGGCAGTACCCATCCGAGCAGATCGCGCAGGAACGTATTCTCGAACACCCCTTCGTAGTGAAGCTCTGAATTCGAAAAAAGGTGTGCTGTCTCGGGATCAATTCGTATAGACGAGAACGATTTCTCTTCACCCGTATTCGGATCCCGCAGAACACCGCGAATATACTTGTCTGATATCCGTAGCTGGTCTACCTCACCGAGCTCTAGCGCTTGTATGAACTCACTGTATGGTAGTGAGATCTCTCCACCGCGACTTCGAAAGATTCCCTGAAGGAGTAAAATTCCCCAAATGAAAAGTAAGAGATACCAGAAATTGATTTTGATGGGCTGCTCTGTTTTCAATGACACCTCGTTATGCTCTTGAGCACTGTACTTCAGATTCCCTGTATTATGAGGTGATTCCAATCATATTCCTCAGGGATATCCGAACTATCATCACAACGAGAAAAAACTCTCTTAGGAGTAGAAACGTATAGTACTTTTTTGGTGATTCCCGAGAGAAAAGGAGGAAACCTATGCAAGGAAAACTACTTCAGATAATGACAACCACTCCTGAAACTCTGACTCCATCAGAGCGAATAGAAGATGCGCTGAGAAAGATGCGAGAGCGCCGGTGTCGGCACCTCCCCATTCTTGAGGACGAAACCGTTGTTGGAATTGTCAGTGATAGGGAGCTACGCGGATACGTACTTCCAACAGACGCCCTTGAGGCTGATTGGGGTGAGATCCGTGAACGGCTTCAAGAGCCAATTTCGCGAATCTCTCAGACGAATCCACTCACTATGGGACCCGACGATGAGATTAATGATGCGATCGAACTCATGCTCGAACAGGATATCGGCGCAATCCCCGTAGTGGATCCAGCCGAGGGATATCTCATGGGTATCGTGAGTTATGTTGATATACTGCGACATGCCCTCCGTTGAGATGGGAAGCCTGAGATCACAAGTAGTAGGCCCTCGCTATGTATGATTGAAGCATTCGTTCAGAGGTGAAAAATGCGCCATTGAGCGCAATAGTATGCCGCATGATGTCTCCATAGAGATCTCGCTGCTGGTGAAAGTGTGGCAGAATATTCTCAGATAGCTTCTCATAGAGATCGAGCGCATCCCAGTATCCCTGCCCATTCTCTGACTGAAGAGCACCGATTGCCCATCCGGTTCTCCCCTCGATACACCCCTCTATCCACCATCCATCCAGCACACTCAGTGAGGGTACTCCATTAAGGGCTGCTTTCATTCCACTCGTACCAGAGGCTTCATGCGGTGGTTCTGGAGTATTTAACCAGAGGTCTACGCCTGCTGTAATTTTCTGAGCGATATCCATTTCGTAATTATCAACAAAAACAAAGTGAATATTTTCAAGCGAACGTCCTCGCTCAATCACCTCACGAATCAATGCTTTCCCTCGTATATCTTCAGGATGAGCCTTTCCTCCGTATATGATCTGCAATCCGCCAACCTCCTCTGCGATAGATTGCAAACGCTCACAGTCAGCAAATAAGAGCAATGGGCGTTTATATCCAGTCATTCGCCGTGCATACCCAAGGGTAAAAACATCTTCACGCAACGACACCTTGTACCGGTCTTCGAGGAGCGAGAATAACTCTCGCTTCGCAGACTGGTGAGCTGCCCATACTTCACTTACAGGAATATTCAGTGCGTATCGAAGACTCGCATTATCAGCCCTCCATCCGGGGATATAACGGTCATATAATTTCGCAAATGAAGGTGATGCCCACGTCGCTACGTGGACACCATTTGTGATCGCTTCTATAGAATAATTTGGGAAGAGTTCTCTTGAGACCTCTCCATGCCTCTTTGCAACCCCGTTTATAAAGTGACTGAGTTGGAATCCTACAAAGGTAAGATTTAGGATATCATCCTCCGTAAACAGGTCTGCTGCTTCTAGAAGTGGAGCAATTCCGGTTACCTCCCTCACCATCTGCTTTGCGAACTGATCATGCCCTGCCGGAATGGGAGTGT
>JBMTVV010000003.1:0-18835 GCA_049451755.1 Bdellovibrionota bacterium | reverse complement strand
CTTCTCCTCTTTGAGGCTTATCCATGGCCATGGATAAGCCTCAAAGAGGAGAAGTGCTTCTTCTGTGAAGACTTTGCCTGGCTTCTTTTGACTATTACAGGAACGAGAAAGAAAGTAGCGCACTAACAGCGGAAGGTCTTCGGTTCTCTCTCTCAAGGATGGGACATCGAGTTGGAGCACCTTAAGCCGAAAATAAAGATCTTCACGAAAGGAGCCATCAGCGATCATCTTTTCGAGGTTGCGGTGTGTTGCTGCAACAATTCGAACGTCTACCTTACGCTCTTCCGTTCCTCCTACAGGTGTAATAACACCCTCTTGTAGAACTCGTAGAAGCTTCGTTTGAAGCGAAAGGCTCATTTCTCCTACTTCATCGAGAAATAGAGTGCCTTCATCTGTGTCCTCAAAGAGACCCTTTTTATCTCGGTCGGCCCCTGTGAAGGCTCCTTTCACATAACCAAAGAGTTGGGATTCTAGGAGGCTCTCACTGAGGGCTCCACAATTAATCGCGAGAAACTTATTCTTTTTGCGAGGACTCGTCTCATGCACTGCGCGCGAGAGAAGCTCTTTCCCCGTTCCTGACTCACCAATAATCAACACGGGCGCAGAGGAATCTTTAATGAGAAGAATCTGAGAGAGCACTTCCTTGATAGCAGCACCCTCTCCAATTATTCTATCGAAGGGGTGCTCTTCACTACCGCTGGTTTGTTGAGTTTTCAGATAGAGGACCTCTCGGTAGAGATTTCCCAAGTGGAGGCCAGAGCGAACTCGAGATAAAAAGTCTGCGGGTTCAAATGGTTTTCGAATATAATCCTCCGCGCCCGCTCGGACCCCAGCGGATATGTCTTGTAGCTCATCACGTGAGCTCATGAGGACAATGGGTATATGTCGTGTGTCATCAGATTTTTTAAGTTCCAGAGCCGCCTCTAGCCCACCCTTTCCGGGCATCACAACATCCATAACAATGAGGGCGGGTCTACGAGTAGTCGCCAAGTGAACAGCCTGTGCGCCATCTTTGGCAGCAATAACATCTGCTCCAGCTGATTCAAGAAGAGTTTGTGTAGTAAAGAGCTGCTCCTCATTATCATCCGCAACAAGGATAAGGGCTCCATCAAGGCTCTCTACGACACCGTCCATAGTCATCTCCTGGACATTACACTTTTTGATAGCATCTCTTCGGTCATTTGCCTTAGCGTCCTCAGAGTGCTTATTACCCACCCTTCATCATTTCTAAGAAGTCCTTATTGCTCTTCGTGCCATCCATCTTACTGATGAGCCACTCCATCGCTTCAATGGTGTTGAGAGGGTTCAATACCTTGCGGAGTAGCCAGATCTTCTGAAGGACGTCAGCTTCAAGGAGGAGGTCCTCCTTTCGGGTCCCAGAGCGGTTTAGATCGACCGCTGGATAAACTCTTCTATCCGCTAGCTTGCGATCCAGGACGAGCTCCATGTTGCCGGTACCTTTGAATTCTTCAAAAATTACCTCATCCATTCGTGAACCGGTTTCAATGAGAGCCGTCCCAATAATAGTAAGACTGCCCCCCTCCTCGACGTTACGTGCGGCCCCGAAGAATCGTTTCGGTTTGTGCAGGGCGTTTGAATCTACTCCACCTGAGAGGATTTTCCCGCTGGGTGGAACCACTGTATTATACGCTCGTGCAAGACGAGTAATTGAGTCGAGAAGAATGACAACATCTTTCTTATGCTCAACGAGTCGTCGAGCTTTTTCGATTACCATCTCTGCGACCTGTACGTGCCGCTGTGCCGGTTCATCGAATGTTGAACTGACCACTTCTCCCTTCACGGAGCGAGACATATCTGTTACTTCCTCTGGACGTTCATCGATGAGGAGGACAATGAGCACACATTCTGGATGATTTTCGGTAATCGCGTTCGCTATTCGCTGAAGAAGTACCGTTTTCCCGGTTCTGGGTGGTGCGACAATAAGCCCCCTTTGCCCTTTGCCGATTGGACAAAACAAATCGATGATTCGCTGGGAGAAATCTTTTTGCGTTGTTTTTGTCTCGAGCTTCAAACGCTCCTCTGGATACAGCGGAGTCAGATTGTCAAAGTGTATTTTGCTTTTGAGCGCATCAGTTGAGTCTCGGTTGACAGATTTAACTTTTAGGAGTGCAAAGTATCTTTCGCCCTCCTTTTCTCTTGGTGGGCGTATTTGACCCTCTACCGTATCTCCGGTGCGGAGTCCAAACCTCCGAATTTGGTTTGGTGATACATAGATATCGTCTGACCCTGGTAAGTAGTTATCGTTCGGAGAGCGCAGAAAACCGAATCCATCTGGCAGACACTCCAGCACGCCATCACCGTATATGTTTCCATTTGTTTCTGACTGTGCAGTGAGAATTGAAAAAATGAGTTCTTGACGTCTTAGAGTATTTGCATTTGCGATTTCAAACTCACCAGCAAGCTTTACAAGCTCCTCTGACTTTAACCCTTTCAGTTCACTCAGGTTCATGCCGCTTCCTCTCTTTGTAGCGAAGACGCTGAGTCGCGCTTCCGCTGGTTAATCTTCTTCAGTAAAAAAATATCTCTTTTCTTGATAGCGATACGGTTCAGTTTCTTTGCCACCAGAATCGTTCGCTCTACCGAGAGACTCTCTCTCTCCATATTTATTCCGTCTTACGCATCACCTAGTACCCGCTCTATCTGCCTGTATCATGGTTATAGATTTTATGGTCATTGATACAAACAGGTATGAGTTAAGGGGAAGTGTAAGATAAGAAAAATAAAATTAGGACCTACTATCAACAGTCCTTCACGTAATTTCTGTCACTAACTCCGTTTACAAATAAGTAGCTCCAACAACCTCGTGACTCACGATGGCTACTCAGGCACATCGTCGCTAATGTCACATCACCCCAATATCACATCGTCACAATATCAAATCGTCACATCGCCCTAGTGACATCGCCATAGTGACATCGTTGCTAGTAAGGAGTTCCTCTTTGCTACGAATTTTAAGAGATGAGCGAGGTGAGATACCCCACTCCCACAATCATACCCCAAGATGTCCCGTGGCTCAAGCCACCTAAATATTGTTCCTTTAACCATCTCGATATTTTTGCTGTTCCTGTATCGTAAGTGCGGAAAAAACCAAGCCATAGTCAGGTTCTATCTGAGATATTCTCACTGGATTAAAGGTATTACTGCACTCTAATGGCTCGGTAATATCCTCTCGGAGCATCTCTTCGGCGAAACAAATATCGAAGCAGGAAGAATTCAGGGCTGACTTCAGATGGTTCGAGCGAATGATAAACCCTGGGACATCCCCCTGTAAGTAGCTCTTTGCCTCTTCTTCACTCATTTGCGTCCAGCAAGAGGGAGCCGTAGTTATATCCAATTTTGATTCGACGACAATCCAGCGGTTTTTCCCTACTGACTGTCCAAGGCGAATACTCAATTCATCGGCGAGTTCATATTTCAGCCGTATACGGGCAATATCAAATATTGTTATCGGAATGAGTGGTACTTTCCATCCTACAGAAAGACCTTTGGCAAAGCTCATGACCATGCGAAGTCCCGTGTAACTTCCAGGACCCGATGAGCATCGGATGGCGGCGGGTTTACAAAGCTCTCCACACCTTTTCACTTTTTGCTGCAGCTCAATGAGAGATGTCGCGAGCATATCTTCTGAGAGTCGCGGCAGGGAATCATGGGAGTGCCAGATAACCTTGGAACCGTCCGCTAGTTTATAACCAAGCTCGAGGCTGCCTTGTAGCGCTACAATGCTTATCAAGCTCATCTTCGTATCCTTTGTCGAAAGCTACTGCTAGCCAAAAAGCTTTTTGATGTCATTAGAAACAGCAAACAACATCAATCCCAGCAGAAAAAGCATGCCGACCTGAGTTGCAACTTGTTGTAATCTCATGCTGACAGGAGAACCTTTAATCGCTTCAATAGTGAAGAAAATAAGGTGCCCTCCATCCAGGACAGGTATCGGAAGGAGGTTCAGTAGAGCGAGGCTAACGCTGAGGAAAACCATAAAATCAATCAGTCGATCGAGTCCACTACGAGCAGCATCAGCACCATGCTTGAAGATGTATAGCGGACCAGAGATACTTTCAGTGGAAATCCGACCTTCAATCATTCCATAGATGCCTTTTATGGTTAGTTCGCTGATGAAGAGTACCTGCTTCACTCCGAGAACAGCGGCTTCAAAAAAACCGGCTGTCTCGCGCTTGGATGCTGGGATGATTCCAACCTTGTATCGTTCACCCTCATTTTGATCATCCAGCAAAAGATCGAGCTCAGATTGTTCGAGTGTTGGATTTAGGATGAGGTGTATGATGTCACCCTTTCTATTGATCTCCAAATCAAGAGGCTTCCCCTGAGAGGCTCTAATGGTCTCTGCAAGCTCGTCCCAGAGGAGAATCTCCTTCCCATCAATACGGACAACTCTATCTCCTTCCATCATTCCTGCTTGTTCGGCAGGCAGACCCGGCATGACAGCACCTATCTCTGGCGTATCAACAAGAGAGGATTTGCCAAAGATGAACAGGGCGAACCAGGCGAGTATTACCGCGAATAGGATGTTAAATAGAGGTCCAGCAAATACAATGAGAAATTTCGGTATGTACGATTGGCTTAGAAACCAGCGGCTCCTATCTGTAGTGACGGCTGGCAGAAATGCATCATCACTGAGCGAACTCGTGAAACTTTCAGCGGTAAGATCTGCGGCTCCACCCTCATCATTCACACGGCGTTGCGCCCTAGGCTGACGCTCCTCTATCTCAGCGGATTCCTCAGTTCGTTCCTCCTCTAAATCAAGCGGACTCTCACCGGCCATGCGCACATAACCACCTAATGGAATCGCTCTAATCGAATAGGCCGTACCTCGAAATTGTTGTCCCCATACCCGTGGGCCAAATCCAACAGCGAACTCAAGAACTTGAACGGAGAAAAACTTTGCAAAGAGAAAGTGCCCCAGCTCATGAATAAAGACGAGTATGCCGAGCGCAAGAATAGCAGTTATTATACTCATAGCCTGAATTCGTCCTCCCCACTAACCATTAAAATTTTTCGAAAAATCGACGAGCCATTCGTTTAGTTTACACCGTTCTTCTTTTAGTGACAGTAGCAGTTCATCTGGATGCCGCAATGATTGCGGGACTCCTTTCTCAAGAGCGTGTGCTACGAAGGGAATTATGCCATTAAAGGGAAGCCTGCCCTCAAAGAAGGCTAAAGCGGCCACCTCATTCGCAGTGTAAAATCGGAGAGCAGTACCGGCGTCCTCTTCAGCTGCAGAGACTTCTCGAGCTAATCGAATCGCGGGAAAGCGCTCTTCGTCACATGGAAGAAGCTCTAACGTGCCCTCTGTGAAAGCTGGTATCGATGGATATGTTGGCTCGGGATAATTTAGTGCATACGCAATTGGGAGGGCCATATCTGGAGGAGATCCATGAAAGAAATGGCTGCATCAATACATTCTATGAAGCCGTGCAAAATACTTTGCGGATGGATTTTGACGGAGATATCGTGCGGAAGAACATCGAAGAGCCATTTCGCTTCAATGAGTTCAAAGGCCTTATTCATGAGTGTCGCAGAATCAAGTGATATTCGCCTTCCCATTTTCCATGTCGGATGTGCGAGGGCATCATCCACCGTTACGTTGCGTAATTCCTCAGGTGACATTCGAAAGAAGGGTCCACCTGATGCCGTTAATCCGATACGAGCAATAGCATCTCGTGGTACGAGTTGAGTAAGACGAAATAGAGAGCTGTGTTCGGAATCTACAGGAAGTATTAGGCCACAATCTTTATTGTGTGATGTCTTGTGGAAGAACATACCTCCGACAACAAGAGCCTCCTTGTTTGCTAGAGCTACTCGCTTTCCGCTTGCATAGGCTGGAAGAGTGGTGAATATTCCCTCAACACCGACTACGGCACCAATATGCATATCGTATTCGGCTGATGCAGCGAAGGAAGTAAACTCCTCCTCTGTGTTAAGCCACTGCCCACGAAACGTATCACCTAGTGCTGACCGTGCCCTTTTGTTTGCTTCTGGGTCAGCAAGTCCTGCGAAAGCTGGATTGAACTCCTGCACCTGCGCAATAAATTCTTCAACCGAGCTATTTGCAAATAGAGCGACTACTGTGTGTTCCTGACTTTGTCTCAGTACATTTAGTGCGGTTCTTCCAATCGAGCCGGTTGAGCCAAAAAGGCCAATTCGCCTAGGGGCTGTGTTTGTTACGGCAGTCGGAGTTGGAAAAGATGGGACCAACATATTTATCCGAGTGCCTGCAATAGAAGATAAAAGGCGGCAAATATTGGGCATGAGACTAGCATACCATCGAGACGATCTAACATTCCGCCGTGTCCAGGGAGTGTTGTCCCCATATCTTTCATCCCATGTGCCCTCTTAATGATGGATTTCATTAAATCGCCTAACTGAGCGAGGACGACAATGGCGGAGGTTCCCAGCAGCAAAAGGAGTAGGCTCGGTTCTGTATGATGTGAGAGAGTGCCGGTAAGCAAGAAACTGAGAAGGAGTCCTGTGCCTATTCCACAAAAGAGTCCGCCCAGTGAGCCCAATACCGTTTTTTTTGGCGATAAGACGGGACTCAATGAGGGGGAAGAAAATCGTGCACCAATAAAATAGGCACCAGAATCATTCATAGCGTTTACCGCTGTAAACCAGAGAAACAGTCGCATTACATGTTCGCCAGAAACCAGAGACATGAGGGTTCCACCACCGACTCCTACGAATAGAACCGCTAGAATTCGTTCCAGGACTTTTTTTTCTATGATGATAATGTGGACTTTGCTTTGGAATAGGACTGGAAAGAGCGAAAAGAAAAGAGAGAGTGCGCTGCCCAGTATAATGTAGGGGAGCATGAAGTGCTGAGCGTGCTGCTGAAAAAACCAGGCGGAATCAGCACGCAGAAATAGTACCACGCTGGGGGTCAGTAAGAGCGAGAGGAAGATGGTGCATTTTCCTATAAGCCCCAATCCTTCATCCATACCCCCTTCATCCATAACCATTGCATCCATAACCACTGCATCCTCTATATCAGAGGAGGGGGCACTACATGCAGAGATGAGCTCTAGCGCGACAAGTACTAAAAAGAGATACGTACATCCAATTATCCCCCATGAGAGGATCCCACCGAATTCGGCGCTTATCATGAGGACACAAGCGAGAATAATGAGCAGAAATGCTGTGCGCATCCGTTTTACCAGCCCAGGATAAGGTCGTCCGGATTTCGGTTCAATCGTTGTTTGTTGCTTCGGCTCAGCTATTGGTATGTCAGAGATTTCCATCCTCTCCTATGACTCCACTGTTATGACTCGACTGTTAACAAATGTCCTGCGAGGGCTGAGGTAATTGAATATGGTTATCGTTGGAGGTTTTACCATAGCGTCGATCTCTTTTTGCATACGCATGAAGACAGTGCGCAAAATCTTCTCTTGAAAAGTCAGGCCAAAGTGTCTCTGTGACAACAATTTCCGTGTAGGCGAGCTGCCATAGTAAGAAATTAGAGATCCTGTATTCTCCACTCGTTCGGATGAGGAGATCTGGGTCCGGAATTTCAGATGTATCGAGATAGTCTGCAAACAAGCTCGAGTTGAGGTCTTCAACTGATAAGTGACCCTCTAGCACTGACTGTGAGAATCGCTTTGCCGCACGTACTATCTCATCGCGCCCCCCATAGGAGACGGCGAGCACAAGATCCATGCCCTCGCAATGAGCAGTATCTTTTTCCAGAGATTCTAATTTGCGGAGAACTTCTTGCGGCAGCCGCGAACGGTCGCCAATTGATCTCATTCGGATGTTTTGGCTGAGTAGAGTTTCGCGTTCTTTGACAAGATATTGGGCGAATAACCCCATGAGGGCATCAACTTCGTGTTGAGGACGATTCCAGTTTTCGCTCGAAAAGGCGTATAGCGTTACATACCTGATGCCGTATTTTCGAGACTCTTCGAGTACCCTTCGCACAGCATGTGTTCCCGCTTCGTGCCCCTTAACTCTCTCAGCTCCACGTTGTTTTGCCCAGCGACCATTTCCGTCCATGATAAAGGCGACATGTCTGGGGATGTTCGCAATATCGACATCCGGTGGCGGAGTTTTATTGGTGGAGGATAAGGAGTCTTCCAAAGCGCTATACCTCAAGAACCTCAGCTTCCTTTTTTTGGAGAAGCTCGTCGATCTGAGCTGTATGCGCGTCAGTAATTGCCTGTACGTCCTTCTTGAGACTATTCAAATCATCCTCGGAGATATCACCCTCTTTTTTCTGTTTCTGCAAAATCTCAAGCACTGCACGTCTATGATTACGAATGGTGATTTTCATCTCCTCGCCCTGCTTGTTGAGCCTCTTTACGATTTCTTTTCTCCGTTCCTCAGTAAGAGCAGGGATGGGAACCCGAATCAAACTACCATCCCTCGACGGATTGAGACCGAGTCCTGATTGATGTATCGCCTTTTCTACTGATTCAACCGCGCTAGCATCGTATACTTGTATCGTGAGTAGTCGAGCCTCTGCGACGTTCACAAGCCCAATTGAGACCAGGGGTGTTTGTGTTCCGTAGTAATCAACCATGACACCGTCAAGAATTCCCACTGACGCTCGTCCCGTTTTGGTCTTTTGTAGCTCAGCTCGGAAATGTTCAATGGTTTTCTCACATTCATGGGTAAATGCACTGAGTTCTTCAGATGACATCGTATTCCTCCCCTTTTCCTTCCTTATATTACTCTTTCTCTCTAGGCAGTCTTTCGTCCCTCTTATCCAAATGTTGGTATAAGACCTTTTTCTCCCTTGTTGTTCTCTAGGTTCGGTTCCTCGAGAGTTCTCCCACTATGGTTCCAACGGGTTCTCCCAGTACTACCTTTCGTAGGTTATCGGGTCCACCAATATTAAAAACAATAAGGGGAAGAGCGTTATCCATACACAGCGAGATTGCCGCCGCATCCATTACTTTCAACTGTTTTTGTAGGACATCCAGGTATGTTATCTGGTCAAATGGTTTTGCCTCCGGATTCGTGACCGGATCTGAATCATAGACTTTATCTACCTTTGTCCCCTTGAGAAGAATGTCAGCACCAATTTCCATCGCACGAAGGCTGGCAGCAGTATCTGTTGTGAAGTATGGATTGCCCGTACCACAGGCGAATATGACAACACGATTCTTTTCGAGGTGCCGAACTGCGCGTCGACGGATATATGGTTCAGCAATTTGTCGCATTTCGATAGCTGAGAGCACTCGGGTGTCTACCCCTGCCTGTTCGAGGCTATCTTGGAGTGCTAAGGCATTCATTGCCGTTGCTAGCATCCCCATATAGTCTCCTGAAGCGCGATCCATTCCCTGCGCACCAGCTTGCGCTCCGCGAATGATGTTTCCACCTCCAATGACGATTCCAGTCTGAACCCCAAGGTCAGAAATCGCTTTGATCTCACTTACTAGCTTGAGTACGACTGAGGGATCTATTCCAAATCCTTGGTCACC
Organism: Bdellovibrionota bacterium; assembly: GCA_049451755.1. GTDB lineage: Bacteria > Bdellovibrionota_C > UBA2361 > UBA2361 > RFPC01 > RFPC01. The sequence continues at coordinate 9,380 of JBMTVV010000003.1, read as the reverse complement.
AGCGAGAATTTCTCCCGAGAGTTTCAAGAGGACTCTTTGAAATATTGGTGAGTCTGATGTAGGCGAGGTCATTCTATTCCTTGGCGTTTGCTTCTGTTTTAGGAGAGTAAGGCTCTCATATCCCCTCTCTGGCTCATAAACCGCGTTTCTATGAAGACTATCACAGAATGGAGTCTGCGCTAGAGAATGATTTTATACCGAACAGGAAACAGCTTACAGCGCCTCGCTGAAGGGTAGCTTTGAGTAGACTCTAGCTCACGAATGTCTTAGCCCTCCTGCCCCCAGGATTTACAGTCTTAAGACATTAGCTGAATAAGCCGCTATCCTTACGTGAATGCTATCCTCCAGCGATAGTAGCAGCCACTTCGTCTGCAAAACTCTGACCCGAGCTCTTCTCTATTCCTTCTCCAACCTCAAATCGCTCAAATCGCCGAACCGTGACTTTTTCTCCGCACTTTACACCGAGTGCCTCCACTACGTCTCGGACGGTCCGGTTTCCAGAGTCATCCTTTACGAACGGTTGCTCGAGAAGAACACATTCTTCAAAGAATTTTTTGAGCTTCCCTGGGATAATTTTATCTGCTTTCGCTTTTTGAGCTTCGTTTAGAGACTCAATGATAATCTCCTCTTCTTTCTTGACGAGTTCTACTGGTACGTCTTCAGTCGAAACGTATTTTGGTTTCATTGCCGCAACATGTAGAGCAATCTCGGCTGCTGCTTTCTGGAAATCATCGCCTCTTGCAACGAAGTCCGTCTCGCAGTTGAGCTCCACCAGGACACCTACTTGACTTCCGGCATGAACATAAATCCCAACGGTACCTTCCGCAGCAATTTTACCAGCTCTCTTGCCGAGATCTTTGAGCCCTTTTTTTCGAAGAATCTCAATAGCACCATTCACATCTCCGTTGGCTTCCTGTAGCGCTCCTTTACAGTCCATCATTCCCGCGCCAGTCTTCTCTCGTAGTTCCTTAACTAGCGCTGCTGAAATTGCTGATGACATAACAATCCTCCTTTGTTCTTATCTGTTGGTTTTGGGGGCTTGATTTGTTGACGGCGAGTCTGTGATGCAGTGTCCGCCCCCGCGAGGCACTCACACTTTTTCTCTTCGCTCGTAACCGAGTTTGTCCGAGTTTTTATGCGGATACCGCTAGCTCAGCAGCACCCTCTTTCGCCTCAGCGTCTTTCTCTCCCGCGCTCCCTTTGCGGGTTACGACTTCTACGTCACCACCCGACTTTCGGGATGTACGAGCGTTCTGCTGACGTTCCGCACCTCTTGAGAGGAATGAGTTTCTTCCTCTTGAGAATGCCGCTGCCGCGTTTTCAACGAAAAGCTTTAGAGTTTTTGACGCATCATCGTTTGACGGAATTGGATAATCCACTGTTGATGGGTCTACGTTCGAATCCACAAGAGCAACGACAGGGATATGAAGTTTTCTTGCCTCTCGAACTGCGATTGCTTCACGTGCCACATCAATCACGAAAAGAACTTCTGGCACGTGACGCATATTGCGGATTCCACCAAGATTGGCCTCCAGTTTTTCGAGTTCTCGGCGAATGCCAAGCCTCTCTTTCTTCGCAAGCCGAACTGTGCTGCCTTCCTGTTCAGCTTTACTAAGAAGCTCTTCGAGCTTTCGTACTCGATTAATTGAACGTTTGATCGTTTCGAAATTACTGAGTGTGCCACCGAGCCAACGTTGAGTCACAGAAAATCCCCCGACTCTTTCTGCCATGCTTCTAACGAGTTCTCTTGCCTGAGGCTTTGTCCCAACGAAAAGGATATTACCACCACGATTTGCGATATCCTCGAGGAACTTTTCCGCTTTTTTCCATAGGTCGAGCGTTATGTCGAGATTGAGGATGTGGGTGCCATTTTTTTCACCGAAGATGTACTTCGCCATCTTTGGATTCCATCGATGTGACTGGTGTCCAAAGTGAGCGCCCGAATTCAGTAGGCTTTTGAGATTAATCTCGGGGGCCTCGAGAACCTCATAAGAATGCTGCGCCACATATGATTCTTGTGATGTTGTTTTTTCCGCTACGGGCGCAGCTTCAGTTACTACAGCTGCGTGTGTTTGGGCGTTTTGTTCTGCGGTTGCATCTGTTGACGCAAGAGCGTCAGTTGAGGGAGTGCCCTCATCATTTTCAATAGACATATATTTTCTCCGTCTTTTGCCTCCCCAAATCACAATGAAAACATCATACCGTATCTGGATGCCTGTCTGCGCAAGGTTTACTTGAAACGTTTTACCTCTGGGCGCTAGCGGCTCTTCGTCCCACATCCTTGGCTAGACCAGTAATCTTTTACTCAGCTAGTCAGGTTTGTCTTTTTCAGACAATCACATGGGGGCGGATACAGTACAACATCCCAAGACGACGTGTTTGGGTGCGTATTTTATCGTCGTTATAATGCGTTGATTGAGCGTTGTTTTCAACCTTCAGCGGCATCCATTTTCAGAAAAACCATCGTTCCGAAAAAACCATTGTTCGGAAAAAACTACTGTTGGGTCGACCGATTAAGAGGCCCTGATGAGCAAAAAACGTCCGATGCGCAGGAAAAAAGGATATCCCCAGAGGAATAAGTTCCCGTGAAATGTGCTAAGTCACTGATTACACTATGCTCTAGAGAAATAGCCCTTCAAATAACCGAACTGCAGCTCCTGTTCTTGAAGGGTCAATGTCTGATTCAAATATTCTCTCTGGATGCGGCATATACCCCACGACATTGCCCAATGCGTTCCGAACCCCAGCAATTGAGTTGCACGAACCGTTAGGATTCCACTCCACGGAGGTTTCGTCGATGATGCCCTCAGGGCTGCAGTAACGGAAAATGACTTGATTATTATCTTCAATCTCCTTCAAAGATTCCTCTGATGCGAAGTAGTTTCCTTCGAAATGTGCTATCGGAACATGGAACACTTCTTTGGGCGCCAAGTGAGAGGTTACTGCTGAGTCATGCGATGCCACTTGCATAGAGACCAGGCGCGATAGGAACTTTGTAGAGCGGTTCGGTAAGAGTACTCCTGGTAGTAATCCCAGCTCGCAGAGAATCTGGAACCCGTTACAGATGCCAACCACAGTCCCTCCCCTTTCCGCATACTGAATGATCGCAGATGCGATCGAAGATACCTTCGCCATTGCTCCGCAACGCAGATAGTCTCCATATGAGAAGCCCCCGGGGATGAAGAGAAGGTCAAGATCTTTTGGGAGTGATCGATCTGTCGCCCACACCTTGATAGGATCGTGACCAGAGAGTGTCCTCACGAGTACCGAGATATCATGATCGCAGTTTGTTCCTGGAAATGATACGACAGCGGTATTCACCGGACCTCCTCTACTTCATAGCTTTCAATGACAGGATTTGAGAAAAGCTCCTCACAGACTTTCTTCAAAAGCGCAGCTTCCCCATCGTCTCCTGTCTCTGTACTTTCAGGTTCTAACTGAAATTCAATAGTCTTTCCGACCCGAACTTCAGAAATGTTAGAAATACCAAGTTCTGGAAGACTCGCCTCAATCGCCTTTCCCTGGACATCCAGCACGCCCTGCCGTAAGAGGACTCGAACACGAAATTTTTTCTTTGCCATACCTTACCCTCCGACCTCAATTATTCTGTAATCTTTCGAACCGAGGAGCAATCCTCGATAGATAAATATCCCTGTTACGATGGTTGAAATGTGCGAGCGAAGATGAGCTCAACCGCATTGAGGTGACGCTCGATTGAAAAACACTCTTCAATCTTTTCCCTTCCGAGGTGTTCCAGGATACTTTCGTCTGCCAAAACTCTTGCTTGGAAGTCCTGAGACGTATCGCTTCTGTCCTCAGCGTATTTGAGTGCCGGTTTTTGGACCATGCGATATGCGGTGTCTCGTTCTATTCCAGAGTCAACGAGAGCAAGAAGCAGAGTTCCAGAGAAGATCAGCCCTCCCGTTAGTTCGAGATTCCGTTTCATGACATCAGGTTTGACCACGAGCCCATCAACCACACGTTTCATGCGAGCTAGCATGAAGTCGGCTAGAATACAGGCATCTGGTGCAATAACTCGCTCTACTGAGCTGTGGCTAATATCTCGCTCATGCCATAGCGGAACATTTTCGAAGGCTGCGAGAGCATGAGAGCGTAATAAACGTGCTAGTCCCGTCAGATTCTCGGTGAGTATCGGGTTTTTCTTATGTGGCATCGCGGAAGAACCCTTCTGTCCACTCCCAAACGGTTCTTCTACTTCACCAACCTCGGTTCGTTGTAAATGTCTGATCTCTGTACAAAAGCGCTCAATAGACCCCCCAATTTGCGCCAGTGCTGAGAAGAAGTTGGCATGACGGTCACGACTCACGACCTGAGTCGCAACTGTTTCAGGCGTGAGTCGAAGCTTTTCAAGAACGACCTGTTCAATCTCGGGAGGCAGTGATGCATATGTGCCGACGGGGCCAGAGAGCTTGCCGACAGCTACCTCTTTTGCCGCCATACGAAAGCGCTCTCTTTGTCGCGAGAGTTCTGCATACCAGCTCGCAAGTTTTAGCCCAAAAGAGGTGGGCTCGGCATGTATGCCGTGACTTCTCCCTATGCAAGGAGTTTTTTGAAATTCATAGGCTCTCTTCTTAATAGACTCAAGGAGGTCTGAGATTCCTTGTTCTATCAGACTCGAACTTCGTTCGAGCTGTACGCCGAATGTAGTGTCGAGCAGATCATTTGATGTCATGCCTCGGTGTAAAAAGCGAGCTGATGGTCCGACGGACTCTGCAACAACATCAAGAAAGGCAATGACATCATGATGAATAACGGCCTCACGTTCGTGTATCCGCTCCACATCAAAGTTTGCTTTTGCCCGCACCTCTTGAGCAGACTCAGCTGGAGCCAATCCATGTTGAACCATCGCCTCTAGCGCTAGCGTTTCAACTTCAAGCCAGATGGAGTACTTTTCTTCATCACTCCAGAGCCGTAGCATTTGTTCCCTCGAGTAGCGTGGAATCATTACTTGTTATCCTTGATTACAGCGTTTGCTTTTCTTCATCTTGAAATACTTACCAGTGTCGCCACTTTCTGCAGTAACCACTTCGTGTTTATGCGTCCTAACGATTTCATTGAAACCATCTGATCCCGAAACAAAGAATCAGGCGCAGGAGCAGGAGCAGCAGAGGTCGACGGAGAAATCGTAGTATAGCAAAAATGAAAAGAACACTCGTTAATGAGCTTTTCCAAGACTTTTTGTCCCATCATGAGGCGGAGTTTTAGACCCGCTGCCGAGCGGCTCTTCTTGACAGAGATTAATCAGTAAATACGACTCCTGGGCGTCACTGAGGCGATATGCCTCCTGTTGAAAACACGGGTTGGCAGGGAGTTGGACGCTTATCTCTTTATCGATGAGAATCAGTGAGTGGCTGAAAAGCTGGTCAGTGATTTCAGCAGCATGTTGGTACACGAGCTGTCCTGCTCCGAATTCTCTCAGGTAATAGGGTAGTGGCCAGTATGAACTCACACCAATCAGGAGCGTAAGCGAGGGATCTCTGGCTAACATGGGGGAAAGACGCTCTACGAGGCGAAGCATGCCAGCGTCTGTATGAACATACGAAAAAGGATTTTGTGAACCATAGGGCATGACAAAATTACGTTGTATCATGAAGTATGCATGGAGCAGCACGGGTAGCGTCAGTAATGATAGAAGTATGCTCCTGACGAAAAGCGATAGTTGTCGGTTGCTCAGAATTTTCTCTATGAATATTCCGAGAGTAATTCCGACACTAATAATGAGGGGCCCAGAGATCTGAATCACAAGCCACGGCATTTTATATGGAATAGCCGACTGAATGGCGAGAACAATGCTGCCAACGAAAGAGAAGAACGTAATGTAATGGAAGCTATCCCCAAGTGCACTTCGCACAGACGGAATCAGTCCCAGGATGGGGATCAAGGGCGCGAGCAGAAGTACCGGCTCCGTTTGCCATAGGAGTAGGATATAATACGACCAGGGCTTAAAGTGTCCAGTGTCCCCTATTCCTCTCGATATCCACTGAGAGAATGCGATGAAAAACTCTCTTAATCCAGCACTCCACTGAAAGCCGCCACTAAAGAGTATTATGATCAGAAATACTGAGCCGAATATCCACCAACCACCGAAATAGAAAAGCTCTACGATTCGGCGGGAGACTCGACTAGGACCAAAAACTACGGCAGCTGATATCACTGTTGCGAGACCGACGATCAGAGTTGTTTCCTTGGTTGCGAAGCAGAGGCTTGCCGACACTGCTGCAACTCCACCGATGGATAAGGAAGGGCGCCGTTCACGGAAAAAGATCGCTGTGGCACTTGCCATCGAAAGAAAGCAGAGAAGGAGTAAGATTTCATGTATCGCATATCGTGAGTGAAAGACTCCAGAGCCGCTCACTGCGAGTAAAAGAGTCGTAGTTGTGAGAGGTATGAGAGAGAGAGTTCTTCGAAAGAATAAGCTAGGAATGAAGCAGACGATAATTCCAGCAATAATTGATGAAAGTCGGAGACTGAGCACTCCATCTCCGAATAGTGAGCGAGAGAGAGCTGTTAGATAGAAGAATAATGGACCATGGTAATTTTCATGCGAGTACTGGTAGAAGCCGATGCGAGCTATTTGTTCGAGGAAGAAGAAGTTTACACCCTCATCGTGGTGTAGAGGACGAAGGTCAATCCAAGCGATTCGCGGGATAATCACGAGTGCAATAAGTACCGATAAGAGTAAGAGTTCTCTGGCACTGATTGATGCTACAGTGCAGCTCGAGCTTTGTAAGCCATCGGCATGAGTCTTGGATTGAAACGATACCTCCTCGGACATGAAGCTGGCGTACTATCCCTTTTCAGTGACCTTTGCCCGCGGCAGGCCTAGTATTCTCTCAGCAATAATACCCCGTTGAACCTCTGAAGTCCCGGCCGCAATCGTACGACCACGGGAATAGAGGTAACGTTGTACAGCACCTCCCTCAAATATTCCCTCGTTGCCCTCCTTTTTATGTGCGAACTTCGCAAGTCGTTGAAAGAACTCTGACCAACCAAGCTTATTAAGGGATCCCTCTGCACCAGGCGTCCTTCCTGACGCATATTGTATGAGATGGCGGTACGCAAGAGCTCTTGTCGCGTACGCATCCACCACGAGCTCGGCGAGTTCCTGTTCGACCTCACTCGATTCTTCCAAGATTGACCGCAGAACAGTCTCTGACTGAATCTGTCGCGCGAATGTAAGAATCACCCGTTCATACATGAGGGTACGAATTGCGATATCCCATCCCTGTCCTTCCTCTCCAACGCGGTTTTCTTCCGGAACAAATACCTCATCAAGAAATACCTCATTGAATTCTGAGTCCCCGGTAATCTGGCGTAAGGGCCGAACCGTAATACCGGTACTTTTCATTGGGACAAGAAAGTAGGTCAGGTTTTTATATCGAGCCTTTTCCGGTCCAGTTCGGGCGACAATAAAGCAATAGTCAGCGATGTGAGCAAAGCTTGTCCAAATCTTCTGACCACTGATCGAATATCCACCTTTCACTTTTTTTGCTGTTGTGGTCATAGAAGCAAGATCGCTGCCGGCATTTGGTTCCGAGAATCCCTGACACCAAACATGAGATGCATCGAGGATAGGAGAAAGGAACTTTTCTTTCTGAGCTCGACTTCCGAGTTCAATGAGGACAGGTCCTACCATGGTAAGGCCGAAGAGCCCGAGTAGTTGAGGGGCTTTGCGTCGTGCTAGTTCCTCTTGAATAACGGCTTCTTCAACGAGGGAAAGCCCCTGTCCACCATATTCTACCGGCCAATGAACGCCAATAAGACCGGCCTGTGCGAGGTTTTTTTGCCAATCTTTACCAACATTGACAAATGTCTCGAGGGCACAATCATCTTCAACATGAGGAGTATCGAGTGCTGCCAGCTTTTCACGGACCGAACGTCGGAAGGAGTCGAGCTCAGGAGAATCAACAAGTGAGAACATACTTAGAACCCCTGCGCCCCTAACGCTTCAGAATCAGCGAACCAGATAACATTTCCGAGAGCTTGGACTGCATGGAGCGCTGGGTATTCAGATGCAGTTCCTTCTCGACGCAAGATTCGACACAGCATGTTCCTCTTACTAGCACCCGTTACGAGGAAGTATATCTGATGTGCTGAGAAGAGTGCTGTTGGAGTTAAGCTGATACGGGATGTGCCATCCGTGGGATGCTCGCAACTGAAAGCGAGTCGCCCGTCCGGAATGGGGTTATGTGGAAACAAGGAAGCGGTATGCCCATCTTCGCCGATTCCGAGCAGAACGATATCGAATACCCCGTCTCCTTCCCCCGATATTCCATGCTGTCTCAAAGTTTGCTCATATGTGGCAGCAGCTTCTTCAACTGTCGATAAGCCAGTATTCATTGAGTAAGCTACGGGACCGGGTGTGACTCTAAATTGGTGCAAAAGAGTATCATGAACCATTCTCGCATTATTTCTTGGATCCTCCGCCGGAACAAATCGTTCATCGCCCCAGAAGAGGTCTACTCTCTGCCATTCGACCTCGTGAACTCGAGGTGGCAGTCCTAGTAGGCGATAGATTGAAGCGGGTGTAGTGCCGCCTGATAGGCAGACTGAACAGCGAGGTTTTTGTTCTAGGACTTCATTAATCGATGCTATGATCTCGTCTGCTACAGTAGGGGAGTATTCATGGCTAGGAATAACTTCTGTTTTCATTAAACGAGGTTCCTTCGTATTTCTCTGCAGTATTCAGATGCGCCCTGATTATATCCTCCTCAGGATCTCTCGTCATCATCTTTTGAGATCAATTCACGCTGGTTCCCTCTATGGAGGAGCCTGGAGTCTTATTTCATGGGAGCGCATTGTCATGACCACGCTCGCTCTGGTGCTGTCGTGAGTTCTGTGTGAAGGAGTTCGCTGATATCAAGCGCCGCAGCGAGGGCTTCTCGGTACGTAGCGGTCGATTCTCCCCTTGTATAGTAGCGACGAATAGTTCCTTCTGGGGAGCTTTCATTGCGTGAACCAGAGATATGAACTTCATCGTTCTGTATACTCAGGGTCGTTTCAAACATGCCCTCCGGATTGAGTTGAATACATATCGCACTAGGAGGTGGCTCCTGTGTCTCTCCTTGTTCAGTAGGAGTAAACTGAAGTTGGCATTTTCCAACTCCTCGTGGGTGGTTCGCTGCTTGCGAGGGATCCCCTATCACAGCGTGGTGTTTGAGAAACCATCTCTTTCCTGTGGATGAAATGCATTCAATCCCTTTCGATGAGAGGGATATTACTCGGCTCCGGAGCTGGGAGATAAACCACCCCATAAGGAGTGCAGTTTCTGCTGGAATGCGATGATGAGCATCCACGCCCGTAGTAATTTCGATCGAACTTAAGAGTTCATCCATCCGAGAGAGGTCATACTTCAGCGC
>JBMTVV010000002.1:0-20871 GCA_049451755.1 Bdellovibrionota bacterium | reverse complement strand
AAAGCGCATCGAGGAACTACCTCTGATTAAGTGGTTGTAGAAGGTCGATAAGGAACTGCTGACTCACATACTGACACGATATTGCTAATAGAAGGATAGAGAGCGGAATAAGTAGACCAGAATATATGCTCTGAGGATTTCCACTAGTGGCATTGGCTCGAGTGAGGAGTGAAACACCAGCAAGATGGGATAACACTCCGAAGATGAGAGCCACCAGTGAATAGGAACATCCAACGAAAACGCCCCATTTCACAACCATTGAAGAAAGGTATAGAAAGAGAGAGAAAAAGATCTCGGAGTCCTGCCAAAGATAGAGATTCGCTAATCCATAGATTGTCTCTCCCCTCAACAATTCAGGGGATGACATTGCTAACGCGACACAAGGCAGCCAGGTAGAATAATGTACTCCGTGATGCCGGTAGGTAGTAAATACTCTCTCTAGTAGTTCCCCAATGAGGAGCCAAGCAATGGGAATCGATGCTACTGCAATCACAACGAGCACCAGCCCTAGGAGAGAAAACGAAACTGATGTACTGATAAGAAAAAAATAGAACACCAAACCAGGCAAGATGCATATCGCACACAGCGGTGGCAGCAGGCATATAAATAAAAGCGCTCCGACTGATACTGTAAGCTGCTCTATCATTTTGCCCCGTACTTCCTCTTGCTGTACTCGTGTGGTGCTATTAAAAGATTTGCAGAAATAGTACCCTTGTTTCTTCTAGAAAAAGCTCCCCCATTGCAGAACCCATGAGCAAAAAGCCAAACAGAGCGCCTACGAACCTTAATGCATAGTTCAAGGTTTCGTCTTGGATTGAGAATAAAGATGTTAATAAAGAGCCAAACAGGCCAAATCCTACAATAAACCCTGTGATTGGAACTCCAACGATAAGAAACATTCGAATAATGATTCCAAATATATTGAGCTCCATGACCTCATCCTCCGACGTAATCACCAACCAATCGCTGAACTAAGAGACTCCATCCATCGACCACAAGAAAGAGCATCAACTTAACCGGGAGTGAAATACAAATAGCTGGCAGCTGACTCATCTGTAAGAGCTGCATGATATGGAGCACGAGAAGATCAATAACAATGAATGGGATAATAAAGAGCAATCCTAACTGAAAGGCACCCTCGAGCTCCTCCAGTAAAAAGCTCAGCAGCGCCAAAGTAATGGTTGTGCTCGCTTCGTATTCACCATTGATCTCTTCCTGATTCGCATGATCCGATGTAGGGGCTTCTCCCTCTTCCATTCCAAACTTCTGTCGCAACTGCTCTTGTAGCTGCACTAATCCAGCTTTCCGCTCTGGATCGGTTCGTTGTTCGAGAAACGGAATTATCTGCTCTTCAACAATTCTTGCGCCTCCCCCGGACTTCGAAAGCGATGACATCACATCACTCAACGGCATCACGGCATCAACCACAAAAATAGCAAGTATTGATGCGAAGATGAGAACAATGACTCCTATGGTTGCGTCGTAAAGACCCAGCCCAATTCGAAAAATCTGCAGCGTTGTGAAGCTCTTGAGGAACCCACCCGTTAATAGCACTAATATGATGAATGCAATTTGATAACTCGCACTATTCGCATCAATTTCCATGCACGGTATTGTGAAGAAAATACTGATTTCTCACTAGACCGTATTTTGCTCTCTCAGAGAGATAGCCGCCCCTGCAGCTTCGCTATTGCTCCCATTGCCATGTTATGTTGGAGGTCTTCCCATTGTAAGAAGAACACGCACATTAGGACGCAGAGAGCAATTTCACAAAGAGCTGAGACTCGTAGGCGAGCAGTCTCCCCTCTCCCACCTTTTTGCTTGCCACATAAATATGCATTTTTGGCTGGTCAGCTATTTGAGGAAACTCATGTATGGCTCCTGGTTGAGCAAGAAGGTGAATGTCTCGCCCTGACAGCTCTATCTCACCGAGCTCGAACGTAACCGGGGTCATCCCCTCTTCAGTAGCAACCCCCTCTTTCACCTCTCGGATCGTCTCAAACGCAATTCCTCCTTCATGTCTCCAGAGTTTCCCTTCGAGCCATGGCGTATCATCGAGCAGTAAAAGGACCTCTTCACTTCCCCCGGAATTCATGGGGAGCATCTGCCCAGAGGACAGCACCTCGCCAACCTCTGAGGGTACGAGCATGGTATTTCCAAAAACTATCCGTATACCGGCACTATCCCTGCTATGAACCACTCCTCGCAGCATCTGCGTTATCCAGAGCTGATCCATCTTCTCGAGTAATCCCTGACTCATACCAATCACAAGGCTCAACATCTCTCCGTTGAGCCGGAAGTTAAGACGGACTCCAGCGGAGCAATGTACAGGCGGAGAGCCGAGATCGCTGTGGAATTGGAACACCGCTCCTTCCTGAGCACTCCACGACGAGGCAAGACTGGTCATAAATCTTCTTGCGAAGTACTCAATAAAGAGATGCTTTGCTGTTTGAGATGCCGCAGGTAACTCAACTCGAGCAATAAAGTCAAAGAGGGCTTCCGATACTATGAGAGAGAACATCTCGCCATCAAGACTCCCATAAAATGTGATACCCTTCACTGCGCTAAGATCGAGGAGAGGGGTCGTCTCGATACTCTCTTGATGGATGTCAAAGGTATGAAAGAGGGGCAGCCAATAAGCGGCAAACCCGGGAAACCATACCTCTGGCTTCGAACGGAGAAAGCCTTTAGAGAAGCGAATTACCTCCGGACGAATAGGTAATAAGTCCTCGGAAGCGCTCCACTCTCGAAAGTCAGTGTCACCAACTTCTTGCTCATCGGATGCGATAGACATACGTGTATGTTCCTAAACCCTCAAAAATCGCGTCACGGTTCCTCTCGCGATACTCCAGGAGAGAACCGTTGCTCAAGCTCCTCCAAAGAGCGTCGCAGTGTATTCCCTGCCAGAATATTCCTAAATTCAGGTGAGAGAGAAACGAGATCTTTCACCGCCACTGCAAGCGCTTCTCCAACTAATGCATCATTCTCAAGGTAGAGAGAGGCCTCATGCCCGTCTAATAGAACAGATATCGCTACCATCGCACGTTGGTGCGCAGATAAGGCTCGGAGACTCTTCACGTTCATTCTCGGAACCTCCCGTCTTCATCTCGATTGAGTAATGGGTGCAGAGGAAGAGGCTCCCCTCCCCGAAAGGAGTCAAGAGCCGTACGTCGATCACGGGAGACCCGAACTATAAACCCAAACCAATACCCGCCCATTACCCCCGCGACGGCAACGAGGAGAATCGTACCGAGTAGTGATAGAGCAATGGCAGGATAATCCTCTGTTGCTACCTTCCAGCCAAAAAATAACTCTGAGTATTCTACGTCTGGAGTGGTCAGAGGCTCTCTTACAGCATCCTGTTTGCCTGACTCATCTGTAAAAATGGCAAGGTGAATTTTTTCAGGCTCAAGCTCTGGCACGATAGAATGGAGCAGCTTTTCGATCTCAGAGCGCGGGGTGAGCGACGCATCTTTAACCCGCAGCACGACCGAGGCTCCCCGTTCCGCACCAATGACACCTTCTCGCTGCTTCGCGCCAGACTGCTTTAAGGTGTCTCGAGCGTGAAGTCTCAACATGACCTTAGCAGATATCACATCAGGAAAATTCTCAAGAAGACCCTCGAGTTGCAAAGCACGTGCGAAGTCTAATCTCATGCCCTCCACAAGACGAGAGTCAGGAAGGAAGGAGCCCTTTGAGAGTGTTGAGAGCACCTCCTCCGATGAGGATTCTGGGATTCCTTTCTCATGAAGGATTCGGACTGCTGAGGGAAAGTCTTTTGAGGGCACCTCAACAAGAAAACTCCCTACGCCATTCCTTTTTCGATGAAAGGTTCCCTCTATCCCTTGCTGGCTTAACACAGCAACAACTTCTCTTGCTTGAGCCTGAGAAATATCTTCAGCAATAGGGATAGAATCGCACCCATAGGTACTGAGAATGATGTACAGGAGAGTGACTAAGCACACGTTTCGTCTTCGATTCCTGTAAGCCATGGGATATTCCTTCATGCCCTCTGTACCATCAGCAGAAAGTGAATCAACCTCGTGGGAGCGATGGAATCAAGGTTACGAGAAACTCCTCTTCACCAAATCGAATCCAGTCGCCATGTCCAAGTATGACCGCTTCTTCCTCTTTCCGATAGATCGCATCCCCCTCACGACGCACGAAGACGCCAGTTTCACTCATCAGATCCTGTACCAGTAAGCCGTACTCGTCAGAGAGCGTCATCAATGCATGCGGCGTTGATACCGAAGGATGACTCAGTACAAAATCATTCGCCTTCAGCGGCGTATGACTCACAAAGAACTTTCCTTCTCTCAGCTCATAGCCTACCCCTTTGGGATCTGAAAAATTTACAAGCCATCCATGCAAAAGTCCTTCATTCTCGACGGATTGCTGAATTGCACGATCTCTTACCATAGCACTACGCTCTGACGGAGGAGCTTCACGGGGCGAAGTTGTTACTACTTGCTCACGACGTCTGTTGTGACGCTGCTCAGCTCGCCAAGACCGCGACTCATCTCGCTCGAAGTGTGGTTTCTGATTGACACTCCCATGGGAGGGCCCTGGTTCTCGACTTACCTCAGTAGATGTACCCTGAGAAATATTTCTTAAGGAGAGCCTCTTTTTTGATGGATTACCCTCATCCCTCATCGCAAGAGGAGCAGATGCCTTCATCGGTTCGTGGGCTTCTGCCTCCAAGTCCGAAGCGGCGACAAACTCCTCCTCAGCATCAAACCGAACATCTTCTATGATATCGTCTTCTTCATCATCGGAGAAATCCCGCTGCGGATGACTATCCTCTTGGTCGCGCACAAGGCCTTCATCTTCAGAATCCTGCTCTTCATCGCCAACGAGTTGCTCCTCATCATCCTCAAAGTCCTCGAGGTATGCTCCAAGCGGATCATCAAATTCTCCATCGGATTCAGCTTCCGAGCTCTCGAGAGCGGACTCCGGAGTTGAAAAATCACTCGTTTCCTGACCCGATGCCATGTCATCCTCCTCGAGACCGGCCCCGCACATCCTGCAACGAGTTGATACTGCCGGCACAAGACTGCGACATGATGGGCAACGAACAAAAGTTAACTCAGTACTATCAGTGGCCATTTTTCCTCCTCTAAGCTCAAACCTTTAAAAAATTAACGTCATGATTAACTGCATTGACACAAAAAATGCCAACACGACAAGAATAGCAGTAAGTAAAACACCAATACGCTCATACGTGCCGAGCGAGGCAAATACCGCCAACAATCGACTCCTACTCGACTCCAGAGCGTCGCGAGACTCATGGGTCCGATTCCCCTCGGATACATCCAGACTATGCTGAATGAGCACCGGTGCTTGTGAGGCACGTTCACCTGTTTCCTTCTGAGTAAATGCAGCAGGAGAACCATGAGCCTCCACAAATTGTTGCTCGTGCTCCTCGGAAAAACAAATAGCGACGGTAATGCCACCACCAAAATTTAAAACACAAGGGCTACTCTCAAGATGTACAGTCTCGCCTTGGGTAAGAACACCCCCATCATAAGCCAGACCATTCATACTCAAATCGGTAACGAGAATATCCTGAGAACTAATATACTCAATCGTTGAGTGTTTCCGAGAGACATGCGGGGCTCCTAACCAGAGATCGCTCGATGGATCACGACCAATGCGAAGCGGCTTCCCTTCTTGAATCAATAGTTTCTGCGGTCGAACCACTTCAGAAAGTGACATAAGGAGTGGATAGCGTTCCTCCGGTAAGGCACGCAGA
The DNA here is from genome assembly GCA_049451755.1 of Bdellovibrionota bacterium. Classification (GTDB taxonomy): domain Bacteria; phylum Bdellovibrionota_C; class UBA2361; order UBA2361; family RFPC01; genus RFPC01. The sequence continues at coordinate 15,119 of JBMTVV010000002.1, read as the reverse complement.
TCAACTTCAGCGGTCTCACGTGCAACGACAACTTGTTCTTCTTTGTCTACCGCATAAGCAACTACCGTCCTTCCTATAATGACAGGTTTTCCAATCGGAAGTTGACTTCGCCCAGATATCTGTTGTGCGCCTACATACGTGCCATTTGTCGAACCGACATCCTCAATGAAAAATCTTCCGTCTTCATAGCTGATATTTGCATGTCTCGCGGAGACATCGGGAGCGTCGAGGCGCAGAGCATTATCTCTATCCCGTCCGATTGAGAGAGGAAGGTCCGGGGAAAATGATACTGTCATGGGGACCTCACCACTCACCGTTAAGGCTGGAAAATGTGGAGCTCGTTTTTCGCAGGCTCGCTGCAAAATTTGCGCGGCTACTTTATCGAGCGCATCTCCCTTCATAACGCAGAGATCAAGATCAAGCGCAGTAATAGTAAGTTCTATAGACCCTAGTTGTAGGCATGCTTCCCCTTGATACTCACGATCGAGATATGCTGGAGTCTCAACCCGCAAGTGCGAGTTCGAAACTACTGGTTGCGTCCGGAAACCTCTCCCGATACCCCGATACAGATGAAGCTCATATGGAAGTGCTGCTAGCTCATCAATCAACACATGCGAGTAGTCACTCGCTCCGATGACGGCATGGTGACGGCGAACGAACACCGTTTCTGTCCCACCATCCCCATCATTGAAGTCGATCTCTAAAGAAAACATACGCTGTCTACTCTCGACCAGTTTGGTCGCAAACTCATGGATTTAAACCAGAAGAATTCAAACTTTTAATAAACCACCATTCGACAAGAACAGAAAGGTTATGCCGTATCGAGAAACCTGTGCATCGTAGTAAAAATTCGTAGATAAAAAAGGAAAAAACTACGAGAAACCACTGCTGAAAAGCCGTCATAATCAAACACGGTTTACTTAAGCTCCTTGTGAAAGCCGAATCCCTTGCACTACTTACTTGTCCCCGTGCATCAAAAGAAGACGCACGAATTCGGACTGCTCACTCAAGGTGTACAGATGGGTACTCATAAAAAAATCCTCATCGTCGATGACGATATGATAGCGCTAGATATTGTCGATTTCCTTTTCGAAGATAACGGATTTGAGGTCATACGTAGCGCTGACGGACATAGCGTACTACAGTCAATCGAGGAACTCTCTCCGGATATCATCCTTATCGATCTCATGATGCCGAAGATGAGTGGTCAGGAATGTATCAAAGCATTACGCGCAAAGGGAATCACAGCTCCCATCGTAGCATTCACAGCCATAGATGATCCCGAAGTCCACGCCGCCGTTGAAGCAGTCGGAGGCACTCTCGTTCTCACCAAACCGTGTAAACCATCTCGCTTATTAGAAGAGATTGAAGCACTTCTTGATCGCAGCTGAAAGGGTAGAAAAACCCGAGAAATGCCTGCCGATCTGTATTAGGGCTCCATCCTGTGGCAGATAGGCTTTTCGTTCCTCTCAATGTACCAACCTATTTACGATCGTTCCGTTCAGGCTCCCCCTATCGAGGATCGACAATTTTGCAACTGACACCTTCCTCGTTGCACACTTGCGAAACAAACGAGAATCCTCATCGAGGAGCTCAAGGTCGATATCCGAAAAGACCCCACATACACATCGTATCAAATTCTGATCCACTCAAATAAAGAACCGCTTCCCCGTTACTCTTTTCTAATCTGCAAAAAACAGAGACATCTCATCCTTGCCGCTAGGCGCATCATAGGCGAAAGGTTTTCTCAAGGCGAAACCCGTTCAAGAAAGCCAGTTCACCCTCTGGATCCCGTACACGTTGCAAGTAGCCGTCATATATACAGGGAAAATACGGGTAAAAACCCCTAATTTTGCTCCGATTTTACCGCTGGGAGCATCTCATTTGTTAGAAAGGTGCAACAAAGTAGCCCCTTTACGTATAAAGCCCCCCGAATTGAGTCAGCAAAAGGAAGTTGCTAATTGTCTCGAAAAAGGGTGTTATACGACATTGATATTTCGGGCACTGACACCAGATGGAGCGATCCAACATCCCGCGAAAGAGGGACTGGACCTAACCGCTCACATCTACACGAAGCGCCCGAGACAAGAAAAAGTTTTTTAAGAAGCAACGAAAACGATTGGGAGAGGCTCCTCATGAGAGGATGCAACTTCAACCAGAACATACGTCAATTCACTTCCCTCACGTCAGGGTTCGGTCACGCGTCGCCAGCGGTATCCGCAGTCGCGTCTGAGTCTTCAGAGTCTCTCTGTACAGACTTAGCTCTCTGTACAGACTTAGCTATCTGTACAGACTTAGCTATCTGTGCTGACTTGGTTAATTGTGTGAATGTGGGAATAAGCAAATACAACTCCGAGAATGCAAGCCGAGCAGAAACTCCGGTACTTCGTCATGAGTATCGAGTTAGTGACTTACCCGTGCAAGGCGCTCCCCTGACAGCACTCGTGAGAGCTTCTCGCCTAGGACGCTTTGTAAGGCATTCAGCCTTGAAAGCTCTTGCAAGGGCAACTGAGAAACTCACTGAATGCATAACAAGGACGGGGAACTATTGGGCACTGGCTCGTCTCGAATACACATCCCTCAAACAGGACACAGTGGGATTACGCCTGTCATATGACAGGTCGTTACTTGAGGGACCGTTACTTGAGGGACCTGCATTCTCTTGGAAGAGCGTACGCATCTGTTTGAATAGCTCTCTCCCTTCTTTAAATGGGAGATCACATGAGTCGAAAAATGCTCATCAATGCAGTCCACTCCGAGGAGTGTCGTATTGCCATCGTAGAGGACAAGCAACTTCTTGAACTAGAAGTCGAATCAACAGTCGGCAAAAAGCTCAAGGGGAATATTTACCGCGCTAAAATTGAACGAATAGAGCCGAGCCTACAGGCCGCCTTTCTCAATATTGGCACAGAGCGTAACGGCTTCCTGCAAATTAATGATATCCACCCTGGGTACTTCGAAAAGCGCGGAGGTCGACGAAGAAGTCGTGGGTCAAGCAAACGACCTAACATTCAAGAAGTCCTCAGCCCAGGTCAGGAACTCATCGTGCAAGTGGTGAAAGAAGAGCGGGAGTTGAAGGGGGCTACGCTAACCACATATCTCTCCTTACCAGGTCGATATGTTGTTTTAATGCCAGGGAGTGACAGGGGCGGCGTATCACGAAAGATAAGCGACTCTCAGCAACGGTCCCGCCTTTCAGCACTCGCGTCTGAGCTTGAAATTCCTGATGGTATGGGACTTATCGTGCGGACAGCCGGGCTTGATCGTTCCCAGGCAGATCTCTCCCGAGACCTCACACTACAACTCACCTTATGGGAAAAAATTCTTGAAAAGGCACAAACAGCATCATGCCCTTCAGTGCTATACAGCGAGGACGACCTCGCGACCAGAGTCATTCGCGACTACTTCACGCCAGATGTTCGGGAGATCATTACCGATAACCAAGACACCTATCAACGAGTGAAAGACTTCGTAAATCAGGTCATGCCACGGTATCGCTCTCGCATAAAGCTATATGAACAAGAACAACCCCTATTCTCCTTCCACGGTATAGACGAGCAAGTCTCTGATACCTTCAAGAGCGAAGTGCGGCTCCCTTCCGGAGGTGCAATCGTTATTGATACGCTAGAGGCGCTGGTTGCCATCGATGTGAACTCTGGAAAAGCTACTACTGGAGGCGGAATTGAAGAGACCGCATACCGAACGAACCTAGAAGCAGCTGAAGCCGTTGCAAGACAACTACGCTTAAGAGACTTAGGTGGCCTAATCGTTATCGACTTTATAGATATGCTGGATCGAAAGCATCGCGCAGAGGTCGAAAGGCGGATGGCAGAGGCAGTCAAAACAGACAAGGCCCGTATCGAAGTCGGAAAGCTCTCTAAATTCGGACTCTTAGAGATGTCTCGGCAGCGGCTTCGAGCATCTCTCTCGAGTCAGAGTCACATGAAATGTCAACACTGCGATGGCAATGGGAAGGTAAAGAATCCCGAACTCGTCGCACTTGAAGTCCTTCGAAAAATCCAAAGCGCAGTAGTTGTCGGGCATGTTGGAATGGTAAAAGCGAGGCTTGCTCCCACAGCAGCCCTATTCCTGTTGAACAACAAAAAATATGACCTTTCACTCCTAGAACGAGAACACAATGTGCGGATTTTTATCCTTGCCGATGGACGTCTACGAGCTGATGAGTACCAGTTTGAGATGGAAAAATAAGTTGGGACGGGTCTGCTGTCATAGACATTTGCGCGGCAGACCCGTATCAAACACCACAAACGAATCCCTTCGGGCACATAGCCTTATCTAAAGAGCCCACAAACAACGGCTGCTGCGGGGTGTATGCAGAAAGGCACGGCCAATCCTGAAACAGAGCACGAAGACCCACCCCCCATTCACCGCGACGAGAAAGCAACTCTCGGTGCACAGAAACTCGGCGAAAAATCGTGGTAATAACAAGAAAACTCATTGCCGAGCGTTCTGAGCTTTGCTAGCTTTAAGTAGCTTAAATAACGCGTGAAGTTTCTTACGCTCTATACGAACACTTACTGATAGAATATTTATTGAGAAGGCGCACTGTGTCGGCCAACGCCAAAAAACTCTCCCAACAACCCCTCGAATTCCATCAAGCTCAGCTGGCGCCTGGCAAAAACTCAAAGAGCACCCAGAACGTAAAAAAGTCGGTATCCGAAGATGCAACTCAAGAGACTCCTGTAGGAACAGAGCCTCCTGTAAGAACAGAGTCTCCTGCAGGAAAAATGAGAAGCATACATGTGGTGAACTCCGCCGTCTTCAGGGAAGAAGGCGCTGGTGCGGCAGTGGTGCGTACTCATAGTGCAGCTTCAGCACCAAAACAGCAGACTCTCGGTGAAGAGCTTCGGAAAGATATAGCGCAACTCTTAAAACTCGCAGCAAACACACTTGATGCACACTCGGTCTTCTTACTCCTTCCCTCTCATGTCTTGCAGTCGGAGATGTTCGGCTCCTTCTCCTCTTTTCGAGGGTATGACGAAGTTGCTACTGGGAGTTCCACCTCTACACAGCATTCTCCGACCCAGGCGCTCACTCCTTTTGCAAGTCAGACCTTGTCTCCAAAAGCTCTTCCAAAAAAACAGTCACCCGTTCATGCTGGTCCGATTCTCTGGGTTGCAAAAACAGGAAAGCCACTCCACATCTCACCCTTTGAAATGGATGCCACTGGACTCGGTGTCTACGGCACTGCCGTTCCCTTGAAGAGCCTGGCTGCGGTTCCAGTTTCATGTGAAGGGCTATCAGCAAAAATGGGTCGGTCGAGTGACGATGCGCCTGCAAGCTCCGTAAATTCACCCCTAAAAAGAGGAGTACTCGTCGTTGACAGCCTAAAAGCGTACAAGTTCACCCCGCTTCAGGTAAAGCTATTGCAACAGCTAGGGTCACAAATTGAGCGTATATTGGAACTGCACGAGGAACGCTTGAACCTACTTCGAGAAAGGTTACCCCTATCAAGTCAACAGGCCCTATCAAGTCAATACGATGGCTACCAGGAAGAGTCGTCAATAAGATTCGAAACCTCAGAGGTCCGAGATAACGTCACCCTTCAGCCCCATCCGAAAAAGTTTAAGGCGCAGATTGAAGCACTCCTCCGCGAACAAGACATTAAAACGCTGTCGGTCGCATCAATCTCTCTCAGTTTCCCCTCTCTCAGTTTCCCCTCTAATAGTGTCCCCTCTAACACTCTAACGGCGTCACCAGTCGGCACAGCCGGAAAGCGGACGATAGGAGAAGCGGAAAAGGTTTCATCAGAGCAAAAACTGGGCAAGAGGTTGCTCACTCACTACTTCCCTGTCCAACAGCTACTCACCCTACCCCAGCAGATCCAAGAAGTATGGGAAAGCTCGATCCGGGACTTTCATGAATTTCTGGAAAGCGATGCTAATATGAACCCGTCTGAGGGTTCTGACTTGTTTTCAACACCTTCAAGAAATCAAGTAGCATCCCTTGTTGCCTCACAAGAAATAATCCTTGTTTGCGACCACCTACGTATGGCTATGCTCACAAAAAAAATTCGTGGGCTTTTTCTTTTCTATCTCCGAAAGAGGCTTCAGTTCGCAATCGAAGACCCTCGTGAGGCAACATTCGAAGCCATCACACAAGAGCTACTCACTGCTCAAACGACTCCCCTGAAGACGCTAACAGGACTCGATAGCACGACGCATGAGCATGGCTGTCTCGGCAAGTGGCTCCAATATGTTCTTGCTGAGGGGGTGGGTCTACACTCCTTCGTGTCACAAAATTCTAAAGCGACTCGCCGTAAGTGGGGATGGCTCCGCTCAGACTCTCCCAAATCGTGGACTAGCAGTTCCAAAACATCAGAAAATATTGGGAAAGAGGGCAAAGGACGAGGTTTGTTTGCGCGCTCATCCTTCTCACTTGGGAGAAGTCCTGGGGCAATAGATACCTCCATTCAAACGCTTCGACATCAATCTTCAATAGGCCAAGACCAACCTCTTCACCGAAGAAGGGTTTCTTAAAGAGATTTATATGGTTTCAGCATCACTTCCAGTGCCGCATGTGAGAGGAGAGCAAAGAAGTCACAGCCTCTTCGATAAATGGCGCGAACGGATTTCAACGGATATAGCCATGGATCTTGGGACTGCAAATACCCTCGTTCATGTGCGTAACAAGGGTGTTGTTATTAATGAACCATCACTCGTTGCTTTCGAATCAGAGACCGGCGCCGCAGTTGCTTATGGGAAAGAAGCAAAAGAGATGTTTGGGAAGACCAATGCTCATATATCGACAGTACGACCGCTAAAGAGTGGGGTCATCTCCGATTTTACATATGCATCGGCCATGATTCGCTTCTTCCTTAGAAAATCGATGTCTGGGTTTCGGCTACTGAAGCCTCGTCTTGTGATCGGAGTTCCTTCTGGTATTACTCAGGTAGAAAAGCGCGCGGTGATCGATGCAGCACATTATGCTGGAGTGCGTCAGGTGCGTCTTATAGAGGAGCCTATGGCTGCAGCGCTTGGCGCGGGACTACCAGTCAGCGAGCCGGTAGGGAGTATGGTAGTGGATATTGGAGGTGGAACAACGGAAGTAGCGATCCTCTGCCTCGGTGGCACGAGCTACTCTCGCTCCATTCGAGTTGCCGGTGATGAAATGGACGAGTCGATACAACGGTATCTACGACGGCATTTCGGCCTTGAGATTGGCGTCTATGAGGCTGAACGGCTCAAAAAAGAGATAGGCTCTGCTATTCCGCTCGGCAAGACAGAGCTCTCCAGAACATTCGGCAGAAATATTCGAACGGGACTTCCTCAACAAGCAAACGTTTCAGATGAAGTTATTCGTGATGCGCTCTCAGAACCTATCCTTGCCATCATCGATTCAGTAAATACCGCCCTTGAACAGGCAAACCCTGAAATTGCGCAAGATATCATGGCTCATGGCGTATACCTTGCTGGTGGCGGTGCGCTTCTTCGAGGCCTCTCCCAAAGACTTGAAGAAGAGATCGGAATTCGAGTACACAGAGTCGACGATCCACTTGGCTGCGTAGTGCGTGGCGTTGGGAAAGTATTGGAGGACCTCCCATCTCTGTCGCGACTTTGCATTTCTTAATTGCTCATCTATCGTCAGCGCCCGAGAGGTTCGTGAAATACAAACAAGAACTTCTTCACCTCTTATCCTCGGCTCATCCGCGGGAAGGCCTATGGAAAGAACATTAGAGAGTAAAACAAAAATAGCCCCCTCTTCTTGCAGGAAAGAAGCCACCACTAATAGCACCTTATGTAGGCAGAGAAGCAGCGTACCTATAACATTCCCACTCCAGTAACCGAACCCAGAAGAGCACAGCGATAACAGCAGAGTAAGAACGCCTCCATAGAATCCAATAAATATAAAGAACGGCGCGAACACAATGTTCCCAATGAAGCTCAGCCAACTCGCGCCACCAATAGTGAGATATAAAACAAGCGAAGTGCTGAGGGTAGGACAGAGAGTCACCAAAAGGCTATTTTGCCACCAAGATAATTGAAATCGCTTGCGCAGATATCCAGCAAAAACCAGGGCAAAAAGCGCTGAAAAGGTAAGTTGAAATCCAACTTCCTCCCAAACACCAGGCCAAAGAGAAATAACAGAGAGAAAGGCGAGAAGAACTTTTGTGAATCCCCGACTCTTCCATCCAAAGAGTTGCAAGAGGACATAAAGAGTCACTGCTATCACCGCTCGAGTGGCACTCACTGGCAGTTCGAGTAGTAACACATACCACCAAGCACACCAGACACCGAGGAGATCCGGTAGATAACGAGCAAGTACATAGCGACCAGGAATGAAAAAGGCACTCCATAAGGCAACTGAAATAAGCCCTCGAATGAGAAGAAAGAACGCCCCAACATGCAGACCAGAAACAACTAAGAGGTGGGATATTCCCCAATACTGAAAAAGCCTTTTATCCTGTTTCGTAAAGCCACTTGTATCCCCAACTAACATCGCTTGCAGATATGCTTGTGCTTTCCCCTCACTCATGACACCTTTCACCGTTCGATGAAACCATTGCCGAGCATCTGAAGAAGCTGGCCTGCTCTTCCCCGAGAGCTCCCGTGAGAGAAAGTATATCTGACATCGCCCCTCCACGCCTCTCCGGGACTCATAACGAGCCCATTTCCCAGTGCTCAGGGAACGTACGCGAGCGTACACTGCATACTCTCCACCACGCTCCACGAATCTTATATTTCGCCACGGCAAATCTCGACTTGAGCACCGGACGCGGTATGGACTTCCATCCCTCTCCGTAATCGACCAAAGGTAAGTGAGGAACGTTATCTCACCGGGTCTCCTCCCAACCTTTGGTGTTGAGATGACCTCTAACTGATACCAAGATATCTCTGAGGTCAGCTTGCGATTACGACTCTCAACGATATCGACCTGTAGGCTTCCAAGGAGAAGCGCCAGTGACGCACAGCCAATAAGAGACCTCTTCTTTATAGCAACAATGGGGAGCAGCAAGAGGAGATACCTAGGAGCGACCCCTACCTGCCGGAGATACTGGCCAGCAAGCACAGCAATAGCGTATACAATTAATTGGAACATCAGTCTGACGGGCTCTGCTACTCTGCCCTAACAACCTGTTGCCGATAGGGTCTCACAAGTTATTCGAATGCCTGAGTAGATTTGTTGCTCCTAGGGACTATCACAGCGCCACCTTCTCGGGACGAATGATTTATACGGATACGAGGGAAAATATCTGTCGAATGACTTCTCTTTATCCTCAACACAATGTCACGGCACCTGGCTCTATCTCTATAGAGTGTTCACTGCCCGAACAATGAATACTGCCCAGCTTATGTATACTGCCCAGCGCAATAGCCAGAGGCCCATGCCCACTGAAAGTTATAGCCTCCAAGCCATCCAGTCACGTCAACAACCTCTCCGATAAAAAATAATCCCTCGACCTTCTCAGCCTGAAAGGTCTTCGAAGAGAGATCTCGAGTGTCGACTCCACCAACGGTTACCTCTGCCGTCCGATACCCCTCGGTTCCATCTGGTACCACACTCCACTCAGCAAAAATATTTATGAGTTGTTCTTGTTCGCCGGCCTGAAAGGAGCTCATTGCTCTTCCTGAAATTGCACTATCAAGAAACTTCTTCAGGAATCGCTTCGGTAATATGTCTTGCAGTACCGTCCCAACTGTTTTCGGAGAACTGCTATGCTCATGTAGGAGACTCCTCAGCTCACTTGGTGGAATCAGTTGAATATTGATGGCTTTGCCTTCTTCCCAAAAAGACGAGACCTGTAAAATAGCTGGCCCACTTACTCCCTTATGAGTAAAGAGAATATTCTCTTGAAAATGAGCTCGCTCGAAGAAAGCTTCAACCGGAAAAGAGACCCCCGCGAGTTCCTCATACTCAGTACGTATATCTGCTGAAAAAGTAAATGGAACAAGGCCTGCCCTTGTTGGCGTTACTCGAACTCCAAAATCTTTTGCGATCTGATGTCCATATCCAGTGGCCCCCATCTTTGGAATCGAGAGCCCTCCAGATGCGATTACGAGAGATTCGCAACTCATAGTACCGCTCGTCGTCTCGAGCTTAAATCGTTCGGCTTTATTGACGCCATGTACAGAGCAATTGAGGGCTATGGTTACTCCAGCTGCAGCACACTCTGTAGTCAACATGGCAACAATCTGACGGGAAGAACCATCACAAAAGAGCTGCCCCAACTTCTTCTCGTGGTAAGTAATTCCATGCTTTTCAACGAGAGCTATGAAGTCTGATGGGGTATATCTCGACAGTGCCGACTTGCAAAAATGCGGGTTCTGAGAGAGATAGTTTCCAGGCGATGCGTAGATATTCGTAAAATTACACCGACCTCCTCCTGATATAAGAATTTTCTTACCAACCTTATTACAGTGCTCGATGAGAAGCGTTCTCCTACCCCGCTTACCAGACTCAATAGCACACATGAGTCCCGCAGCGCCTCCTCCTACTATGATAACATCCCATTCTTGATCCATCTTGCCACTATAATGACTTCTCCTGATTTCTGCCATGAAATACCCATAATGGTCAGATATCTTTTATGGGGATGGCAAAAGAATCCTGAATCAGAAACTATGAAAGAGAATAATTATACGCGTTTCATTTCAAGAGTAAGCTCCTTGTAAACAAGCGAGGATAAGAGAACCGTGATAGACAGCAAACGACAAGAACAGAAGTCACCTCTCTGCCTAGTAGTCCTTCTACTTATGCTTATGACGGGATATGGATGCTCTCATCATCATTCTCAATTTCAAGAGCAGGAGTATGAACGGCTGGTATCGCTTCTGTCCTATGAGAGAGTCCTTGAGTCACTGCAACGCATCTGCCCTCCATTCGTCGATTCCCCCTGGGAGGAGTTTCTTCATCAAATGAAGCTACGGCTTACATCTGCGGATTCGCGAACTCTCTCTCTCAAGGAATCTGAAATACTCCTTCTGAACTGCCGAAAGGCGATATCATTTGCAGCACCTCCCGATCTCATTATCATCTCAACAGAGATGCTCTCTACACTCCCATCAGAGTCAGAACTCGCCTTCCTCATTGCCCACGAGCTTGCACATATTGCTCTTGAGCATATTTCCGTTGGCGATAGCGCTCGATTAGAGTTTCAGCGAGCACAAGAAAGAGAAGCAGATATCTTCGCTGTCGAGCTCCTTATTGCAGCACATTATAACCCATGGAAAGCAATTGAGATATTTTCTCATAAGAGACTCTTTTCACAGGTCGAATGGCATCTCAGCTTCACGCATCCTGACTTAGAGGAGCGAAGGAAACTTCTGGAGGATGTCATTCGAGCCTCAGACTCGCTACCGCCCGCTACAACATCAAGTCGTGAATTCCTACGGCTTAAGAAAATAGATTTGCCGTGAGCGCTCGTATAGCGCATCAAGAGTTTTCGAGTTCCTTTAAAACTCGCTGAGCAAGAGATTTGGGCATTCGTCCTACTTTTGCAACCTCTAATACATCGGCTGAACAAATTCGTTTGATACTGCCAAAGTGCCGAAGCAATCGCTGTCGTCTCTCTGGACCGATACCAGAGATTTCATCGAGTCGAGATTTTCGGGAGCGAGTGCCTCGAAACTTACGATGAAATTCGAATTCAAAGCGGGGCGATTCATCACGAACTCTCTGAAGAAAACGAGTCGATTCAGCCATGAGGTCAAGATGTATTGGCTGTGAATTCGAGCGAAGAAAAATTCTTTCGACTTTGAGCTGCGCATCGCCGACCCGAGCGCCTGCTGTCTTTTTTGTACCAGAACTATCTCGAATTTTTGCAAGCCCTACTATATCAAGTGATACGTTTAATTCGTCGATCACTCGGGCTGCCCTTTCCACCTGCCCTCTGCCACCATCAATAATCAACAAGTCAGGAAGCAGCTCTGGAGATGTCTTCGCTCTCGAGAGCTTTCGACGCATCACTTCTTCAATGGCAGCGAAATCGTCCGGTTTGCCATCCAACGAGAGCCGATACTGTCGATACCGTGACTTATCAGGTTGTCCATCCCAAAAGCTCACAATAGCTCCGACGATATCGCTTCCCTGGAAGTTTGAGATGTCAAGACATTCTATCCGACGTGGCATCTGATGCAGGCGGCATGTTTTAGCAATTGACTCAGCAATTTGCTGGTAACGGGCCTCGCGATCGAACTGTGCAATAAAGTGTTCTTTGGCGTTTAGCGTTGCCAACCCTAAAAGTCGAAACTTCACTCCTCGCTGTGGTTGTAGGATCTCAACCGTTCCTCCCCGAAGCTCTTGCAAGGATTCTAAGAGTCCCTCAGAAGATTCAAGCGGTTCAGGAGTTAGAATTTCTCGAGGAATGACTCTTCCAGATTGATAGAACTGAGTGATGGCTGATGTCAGCACCTCATCAGATGGAATCTCAACTCCTTCGAGACAAAAATTATGATTCTCTGCAAGCCTTCCATTACGTACTCGTAAGACTGATACAACCATAAGACGCTCCTCTCGGTGAAACGAGAACGCATCACGATTCTCACCACCTGGTGAGATTGACGATTGGCGAGTCGAGAAGTTATCGATGATCTTTAATCTGTCTCTATAGAGTGACGCGTCTTCGAATCGAAGCTCTTCCGACGCGCGTTCCATAAGGGTCTCAAGTTCAGTCGTTATAGAGTCTGTTTTCCCTTCAAGAATCCGGACTGCTTGGTCAAGCCATGCGTTGTACTCATCAGGATTCACAGCAATGCAGCATGGTCCCGCACACCGGCGAATTTGATATTCTAGGCACGGTCGTTGCCGATTATAGAATACCGCGTCCTGACACGTGCGCAGGGGAACAACCTTTTTAATAAGATCGAGTACTGTTCTCAGCTCATATGAAAAGGTAAATGGACCGTAGTAATCCGCTCCATCGTTCACGGGTCGACGCACGAGCTCAAGCTTTGGCCACTGTGCTCGACGATCAATCCGAACATGAAGGTACGATTTGTCATCTTTCAGTCTAATATTATATCGCGGTTTATATTTCGTGATGAGATCGCGTTCCAGCACGAAGGCCTCATGCTCCCCCCTCGTAATAATGACTTCAATTTCCTCCACCCGGCTCACAATATAAGGGACCGTATGTCGTTCGTCAGAACCTGAGAAATAACTCTTCACGCGACTTCTCAGATTCTTAGCCTTGCCAACATAGATGACATCTCCCTTTCCGTCTCGCATCAGATAGACACCGGTACGAGTCGGTAGTCTTGCCACTCGATGTTCTAAATCTGGTTTCTTCATACGTTACGCCAATGTCATCATCCGGCTCATAATCGTTTGGATACTGTCACGCAATTCGGCTGCACGCTCAAATTCACGACTGGCTGCGGCATCAAACATCTGTTTCTTGAGCGACTCAATGAGTCGCTTCTGAGCACGAGTATCTTCAGGGACTTCTATCGTATTCCCCCCTATCTGAACTTTTGTTTCTGCTGAGTCTTCCACCAGCGGGGCCTGCTCTCTTCGCGTTGCAGAGCGTGGAATAATACCATGCGCCTCATTGAAAGCAGCTTGAATGGCTCTTCGACGTTCCGTCTCATCAATAGCTGCTTGCATCGATTTCGTAATCCTATCGCCATACAAGATTGCTCGACCATGAAGATTCCGAGCTGCTCGTCCAATGGTTTGAATCAAGGAAGGCCCCGAGCGGAGGAAACCCTCCTTGTCAGCATCAAGCACTGCCACAAGGCTCACCTCTACGAGGTCAAGACCCTCTCTGAGCAGATTAATACCTATGAGCACATCAAAATCGCCCTTCCGTAATCCGCGTAGAATCTCTACACGCTCGATGGTCTTGATATCGCTATGCAGATACCGACACCGAACTCCATTCTCACGCAAGTATTCAGCGAGATCCTCTGCCATACGCTTCGTCAGTGTTGTCACGAGCACCCGCTCATCTCGTTGAATCGTTTCTTGAATCTCGTCAAAGAGATCATCGATCTGATTTTTCGCTGGTCGAATAATAAGCTCAGGATCAAGGAGTCCAGTCGGTCGGTTCACTTGTTCCACCACAACGCCCTCACTGAGAGCAAGCTCGCGCTCTGAAGGTGTAGCCGAAACAAAGATCGTCTGACCCACTCGCTCCCAGAACTCGTCAATATTGAGGGGGCGATTATCGAGTGCCGAAGGGAGTCGGAATCCATAGTCAATGAGACTTTGCTTCCGAGCCTGGTCTCCATTATACATGCCTCCCAGCTGCGGAAGGGTGACGTGACTCTCATCAACTACGAGAAGAAAGTCAGAGGGAAAGTAGTCAAGTAAGGTTGTTGGTGGTTCCCCTTCATTTCTTCCGGCAAGGTGCCTACTGTAATTCTCAATCCCGGGACAAAATCCTGACTCCTCAAGAAGCTCTAGATCATATAGCGTGCGCTGCTGTAGACGCTCTGCCTCCAACACTTTTCCTTGATTCCGAAGACGTGGTAGCCAGAACTGTAGCTCCTGCCGAATGGTCTCCATCCCCTGCTCAATCTGTTCACGTCCAGTGACATAGTGACTCACAGGATAGATAGAGGCTCTCGTCAGAGGTGACATCGTATGGCCAGTAATCGGGTCTAGAAGATAGAGTTCCTCTAATTCATCACCAAAAAACATCATCCGAATCGCTTGCGAGTCCTCATCAGCTGGGAAAACATCAAGAGTATCTCCTCTTGCACGAAAGGTGCCTCTCGTGAATTCAATATCTGAGCGGCGGTACTGCATCAGGACAAGCTGTCGAATCGCATCTTCTCGAGAAAGCTCCTGTCCCGGCTCTACGAAGAGCATCATTCGAAAATACTCTTCTGGAGCCCCTAATCCATAAATACAACTGACGCTTGCAACAACTATGACATCCCGCCCCTCTAAGATGGCACGGGTAGAGCTGTGACGGAGCTTATCAATCTCTTCATTGATAGCAGCATCTTTCTCAATGTAGGTATCGGTAGCAGGAACGTATGCCTCAGGTTGATAGTAATCGTAATATGAGACGAAATACCGTACTCGGTTCTCAGGAAAGAATTCTCTAAATTCGCTGTAGAGTTGCGCTGCAAGCGTTTTATTTGGCGCAATCACAAGAGTGGGACGAGCGCTCTTCTCAATGACGTTCGCCATCGTATACGTCTTACCTG
>JBMTVV010000001.1:0-28615 GCA_049451755.1 Bdellovibrionota bacterium | reverse complement strand
CGTCGGGCCATGATGTTTCAGTCTCTCTATCGCCTTACGTCTCAAGAGTATGAGAAGATCTGTCGTGAGCAAGCTCTTGAGAATATGTCGTGAGCTGTCGGCTAATGAATAGCGGTGAGATTACATCCTTGGAAGGAGGAAAATAATGATCGTTCAGCAGTTTCTTTCACAATCAGCATTATTGAAGCAACAGCTGAGTGATGATGAGAGCTTTTTGCAGCGATGGTATGGTGCAGCCCAAGAGCTAAAAACGGCGATTCATCGAGGAGGGACTATTTATCTATGCGGAAATGGCGGGTCAGCATGTGACGCTATGCACTTTCGTGAAGAGCTCGTCGCTCGATACAAGCGCGATCGCCCGGGAATTCGAGCTCAACATTTTGTTGATAGTTCAACACTCACCTGTTGGGGAAATGATTATTCGTATTCCACACTTTTCGAGAGAGAGGCGAAGACATTCTTGCAAGTAAATGATGTTCTTGTTGCTATCTCGACATCGGGAAACTCGGAGAATGTCATAAGAGCTGTTGAGGTTGCCCTAGACGTTGGCATACCAACTATCGGCCTTCTCGGAAAGGATGGTGGAAAGCTTCGAGATCTTGTGACGTATCCGCTTGTGGTTCCTTCCCAAGAAACAGACCGCATTCAAGAAGTGCATATAACGCTCATTCATGCTTTTTGTGAGTTTTTGGAGGGGTGAGACCTCCAGAGGAGGGCACTGAGTGGCGAGAAGAAAATCCCTCCATGGAGAGCCGTAACCCTTTGTTCGGATTGAGTCTCGCATCGATGTAACCTTCAAGCCCCTCGGAGCTGAGATATGTCCCGGTTTGTAAAATTCTCTCTGCGGAAACGGTCCTTTTCTTGTTATGGTAAGGCTCGTTTGCGATATTTTTATTCGAATGAGGTATGTTCATGTTGAGCGTATTACAGTTGTTACTTGCGATTCATATATTAGGCATTGTGTTTTGGGTTGGCGGTACCATATCCCTTAGTAGAGTATTGCGGGTTTTTGTCTCATCAACCCCCGCAACCCTTGGTGCTGCAGCGGATGGATTCGTTGGAGCCGCTAGGGCCTTATGGAAAGGATTTGTCCTTGGCGGGATGCTAGTTGTGCTTATTAGTGGGATTGGGAATATTGTAGTCGGAGCGGGCACAGCATATTTCCAACAAGGATGGTTTCATACGAAGCTGACGCTCGTTGTGGGACTTGTTGCCCTGACCATTTTCACGGGATTACAGATGGCACGATTAGCACGTGGTGAGCTGTTAAAGCGGTCTCATCTAGGGGTGATTCATGGGGGTGCGAGTGCTCTTGTTCTCTTGATTTTGTTGATAACCTATTTGGGGAGAGTCTCTTGATGAAAGGATATCTAAACTGGCTTGCAAAGTTTGTAACCGGAATCGTGGTAATTTTCGTATTTGTACCCTTTCTTGTGGCAGGACTTGTTGGGGCTATGTCCGGAGCGGCAGCAAAGAAGCCACAACCCTCTCAGAAGGGGGTCGCCGTAGTTGAGATTAACGGCATGATTCTCGAATCGAAGGATGTGCTTGAAAAGCTCTATAAGTACAGCATTGATGATAATGTCCTCGGAATAGCTCTCGATATTAACTCACCTGGAGGAGCCGTGGGACCATCGCAAGCGATATATTCAACGGTGAGGGCACTTTCTGAGAAGAAGCCAACAGTGGCTGTGATGGGCTCTGTTGCCGCATCCGGTGGGTTATATGCAGCTGTTGGAGCAAAAAAGGTATTGGCTCAGCCTGGGACACTGACTGGGTCAATAGGGGTTATTCTGCAGCTTCCAAACTTCTCGAAAATTGCTGATCAGTATGGTTTTCAGATGATCACCATCAAGAGTGGCGAGCTGAAGGATGTTGGAAATTCTTTTCGCCCGATGACGATAAGTGATCGCGCATTTTTGCAAGCCTCGGTAAACAAAGTGAGAGAGAATTTTGTGGACGCTGTGGTCGAGGGAAGAGGAATTGAGCGTTCTGTGGTGGACTCGATCGCGGACGGACGCATTATCTTAGGTTCGGAGGCGCTTGAGTACGGCATGATTGACGGCTACGGAACCGTTTATGATGGTGCTCGAGAGATCTACGCAATGGCAGGGGTCCCGCTCGATGAGGGGGAGATTCCAAATCTTATCTATGACGAGGATCAATTCTCGCAGCTCAAAAAGCTCTTTCGTGAAGGGGTTTTGACGGATCTCCTGAATAGAGTTTTGCCCTCGTTCACATTGCAGTAAGGACATACATTGCAGTAAGTCCTTTCGTAGTATGACGATGTGTGAAAAGAGAGTGGTGTGAAAAGAGAGTAGAGGTAGTTGGTAAGTTTCTCTCTCGTAATGGAGGCTGCGTAGTACGTTTGTACTCAGAGGTGCTTCCTCTCTTGGCGTAGCCCTATTATTTTCAACCTGCTACACACTCTCTACCGTTCGAGTGATTACTCGCTGAGCCAATTCTACTTTAGCCCATCAAGAACGAACTGTAGCGCTTGTGACGCTGAAATGCGCCGCTGTTCAGTTGAATCCCGATCTCGAATAGTGACGGTGTCATCACTGAGTGTTTGGTGGTCAATCGTAATGCAGAAGGGGGTTCCAATCTCGTCATGCTTTGCGTATCGTTTTCCGATCGATTGTTGCTCGTCAAACCGTGCATTTACTCCCGCATGGAAAAACTCTTCAGAGAGTTTCTTTGCCCGTTCTGGTAGCCCTTCTTTTTTTACGAGGGGAAGGATCGCCGCTTTGATGGGTGCAAATCTGGGATGAAGCTTCAGAACCTTTCTTGTCTTCTCTTTTCCTTCTGCATCAACACCACTCTCCTCTGTGTATGCGTCCAAAAGATAGACGAGCAATCCTCTGGTCAGTCCAGCGGATGGTTCGATGACATAGGGTGTATAGCGATATCCAAGCTTGCCCGTGTCTGGGTCCTCTTTCTGTTGATCAAAGAAGTGTAGCTTACTACCTGACTCTTCAGAGTGTTTTCTGAGGTCGTAGTCTGTTCGAGATGCGATACCCTCCAGTTCGTCCCATCCCCAAGGATACGCATACTCGATGTCGTAGCACGCGGAGGCATAGTGCGCTAGCTCATCAGATTCATGGGGACGCAATCGAAATGCGTCGGACGTGTTGGCATATCTTTGCCACCATTGCATCCGTGTATTTGCCCAATACTCAATCCATGTATCCTCTGTCCCGGGCTCTACAAAGAATTCGAGCTCCATTTGCTCGAACTCGCACGTACGAAAAATGAACTTCTCGGTAATAATTTCATTTCGGAATGCTTTTCCAATCTGCGCGATTCCGAAGGGAACCTTCATCCCAAGGCTCTGCTGAACATTGAGGTATTGTACGAAAATGGCTTGAGCAGTTTCTGGTCGAAGGTAAATAGCCGAGGGTTGGATGGCTTCCTCGATCGCCTGACGAATCTCCTTTGCTCCCATTCGGCCTCTGGCAATCTTTTTGATAGCTTTATCCAAAGGATCAACGGGCCCGATGGAGGTTCTAAACATGAGGTTGAACTGACGCTCTGCGGAAAGGTTCGGGCAGTTGCACATCGGGCAAACGTACCCGCGGTCGCTTACGGTTCCCTCACACTCTTCACCACCATCTTTTCCTCCAGCCTTGAAGTATACGGGAGTATCAGGTGCATACGTCGGTGCCTTATCGGCACGGAATCGCCCGCCACAATTGAGGCAGTCAACAAGTGGATCTGAGAATTCTGCGAGGTGTCCACTTGCCTTCCAAACTCTCGGATGCATAAAGATTGCTGCGTCAAGCCCGACCACGTCTTCGCGGGCGTGCACCATCGACTCCCACCAGCAGTTTGAGATATTTCTTTTTAACTCAACTCCCAAGGGACCATAGTCATAGGCACTTTTTAGTCCCCCGTAAATTTCGCTACTCTGAAATATGAAGCCTCTTCTTTTTGCGAGGGATACGACTTTGCTCAGTAGGTCTTCAGACACACTCTCTCCTGACTGTTATCAAACATTCTCATTGATACCTGGGCGTAAGTATCATTCTTTTATAATGGTATTGGGAGTTACCTTTCTCACCTATAGAGTGTCTAGGTTAGGGAGTATTGTCTAGAGCATTCTTTCGTTGAACTTTGCTAAAGATCCAGCTGCCTATATGAGTTATCTCTGGATAATAGCGACAGCTCCTCTCATCGAGAGTGACTATGAGGACAGCGCGGACTCGGCTCTCCCGTAAGCGCCTTGTCGCTGCTGAGGTATTCGCTGGACCTCTCGGTAAAGAGTATCGCGTTCAACCGGAACACGCTTGGCGCTGAGAATGATTCTTTGTATGTCCTCGATGGTGAGTTGCTGGGGAGAATCAGAGCCAGCCATATGGTAGATTTTCTCCTCTGTGACGGTTCCATCAATATCATTTGCCCCAAAGTGTTGGGCGATCTGAGCCGTCTTTATGCCGAGCATTACCCAGTAAGCCTTTATGTGTGGAATGTTGTGGAGTAGAATTCTACTCAGAGCCATGATGCGTAGATCATCCATCCCAGTAGGAGCGGCGAGGCGCTCCATTCGATTCCCTTCGTTATGAAAGGCAAGAGGGATGAATACTTGGAATCCTCCCGTCTCTTCTTGGAGATTCCTGAGTTGGATGAGGTGGTCAACGACCTCTTCGGGGCGTTCGACAGTCCCGTACAGCATCGTGCAATTTGAACGGAGCCCTAGTCGGTGGGCTGTTCGATGCACCTCAATCCACTGCTCTGCAGTCGCTTTGTCCCGGCATATTTTCTTGCGAACTCGAGGAGAGAAGACCTCAGCCCCGCCTCCTGGTAATGATCCTAAGCCAGCATTGATAAGCTCTTGTAGGATTGTCTCATACGATAACCCGAACTGTTCGTGAAAGTGATGAATTTCAACCGCAGTAAAGGCCTTTATGTGTAGTTCAGGAAAATCTCTACGAATCATCCGAAGTAATTCGAGGTAGTATTCAAACGGGAGATCCGGATTATTACCATTAACGATATGAATCTCTGTCATACCCTCGCGATATCGCTTCGTGATCCACTGTTTTGCAGTGTGTAGGTCCATCGTGTACGCCTGCGGCATGCCAGTTTTGAGCCTGGCGAAAGAGCAAAAGAGGCAGTCTGACTTACACACATTCGTGGAGTTGAGATGAAGATTCCAGTTGTAATAGGTGCGATTCCCATGAAGCTTTTCGCGAATATGATTCGCAAGTCCACCTAACTCCAGAAGTGTTGCCTCATGATAGAGCCACAATCCTTCCTCGGTAGAGAGCGGGATATTGTCGTGTATGACTTTATTACTGATCTGAGAGAAGTCCATCACTACCTCACTGGCACATTGGCTCGGTTCACTGAATCTCGTATCACCGTACTTATGACGATGATGATTGCGTCTTCTTTCGTAAGATTTTTATTTTTTCTTCAACGTCCGCACTCTTTTCTCCGAGATCTTTTGCTCGTTGAAAAGCAATGAGGGAATTCTCCCATTCGTTTTGCAGCTCGTATGCGGCTCCAAGGGAAGCGTATAATTGTGAAGAAGGTTTTAATTGTAGTGCGCGCTTTGCGGTACTCACAGCTTTCTGTGGTTCGTTGGTAGCAAGATATAAATTTACAAGATTCGAGAGATATTCGATATTTTCAGGCTCTTGTTGAATGGCTACCAAGTACTGCTCGATGGCTTTATCAAGTGAGTTGTTTAGAGAGTAGACGGTACCGAGTCGTGCTGGAATCTTTGGCAGAGTGCCATCAAGTGCAAGCGCCCGCTCATATGCGTTTTGGGCCTTCTGAATATTTTTTTGTGTGAAGTATGCATCACCCAGTCTTGCGAAGAGGCCGGCGTCTGTCCCTGCCCTCCGAGAATGGGTTTCGAGAAGCTCAACCGCTTCCTTAAGTTTTCCTACTTGAATGAGGACACTCCCGAGATTAAAGATGGCCGATAGGTTCTGGGAATCGAGCGAGATGGCCTCTCGAAGAGATTCCTCAGCTTTTCCAAACTTCGCCTCCTGAGCAAAAGCTGCACCTTGCTCATTCAACTGTGCAGATTTTTGTGATTGATGAGAGGATGGAATTTCACTCCCTACCGCCACAGTATCTTCGGTTTTCGTGCTCCCCGTTTGAGGGGCGGCTTGTACGTAACAGAATTGCGAAGGCACTATGAGAAGAAGAAAGAGACCCATTTTCAGCTGCCCGACTGTTATGAAATTTCGGGGTGATGAGACCGTGGCCCCTGTTCTTTTTCTGAGCACATTTTCCTTCATAAGAGAATCCTTCCTCTTCCGAATCTTCAGTCGTCTTTATTTCGCCTATTCGTCTCATGTATGGAGGGGCTCTTACTTCTCGTCACCATTGCCCCCTCCTTTCTCATGTAATTGCCCAACAGCACTTTCTTTGTGCTCCTTGGGCAACGACTTTTAGAGCGTATCTCGCCAGATCTGAGAACTCAAGAGCGCACTGAATATGAGAAGTAAGTTTTGCGTTAAAATAGTGACGTAGACGAGGATAGTAGCGCGAGATCGCTTGGCCTCTAGTGCCGCTGCTTCCGGGGCGAGGCTGGAGAGGAGAACCGAAAGTCGAATCATCGGAATAAGTCCAATCAGAGTCAGGAGGTACACAGGGGGAAGTATGCGGGCTCCAACCGATATCATACATACAGTAGGAGTGATTCCAAGAGCGGTAGCGATGACAGGATTACCCCAAGTTTTTGGAAGTACATGGGGTAGAAGCGAATTGACGGCTGATACCGCTGAAAGAGACACCGAGAATAAACCTGCAAAGAGCCAATGGTGCCAGTGCATTTCAGTAAGTGAGAGTCGGAAGGCTAATAATCCAATAACCGCGCCACGGAGAAGAAGGGAGATGAGGCGAAGAGGGGGTCTATCGAAGAAGCTATTGCCAACGACCGTTGGAAGGAGCACGAGTAGGGTGAAGGCCAAGATATCTGAGGGTATAGGTGTGGAGTGCCACTTATTGGCAAGAAGCAGGAGAGAAGAGGTGATAAGCGCCATAATGATGTAGTTGATTGGAGTCCTGTCACTCTCCGCTCTCTGAGCGAAAAAATAGGAGGCTCCTTCATCGACGGTCAGCCATAATCCAAATCCGATGAGCAACGCACTTTGTTCCTTCCAATAGTCAGAGGGTGATAAAGATGAAACAAACACGAGTGGGCTGACGAGGAGCATGAGGGCGGTAAAGAGCCAAAGAAAATAGCGAGCTGTTGACATCATTCGGTGAGACATATGGAATAGAGATCTCACCATCTTTCATGGAATACCCGCAAGTGAAAATTCAGGTCGTTGGAAAGGAAGTGCAAGAGATGTTTGGCTCAATAGCCGAACGTTATGATATAGCGAATTCCTGCTTGAGTCTTGGGATTCACAAGTGGTGGAGAAGACAACTCTCTCGTGCTTGGAGGCGCTTAAGCGTCTCAGGACCTATTCTTGACCTCTGTAGTGGAACAGGTGATATCTTATTCGAACTGGAAAAAACATTTCCTCACTGTATTGGAGCGGACTTTTGTCTTCCGATGCTTGAACAGGGAAAGAAGAGAAAAGAGAGCAGCACTTTTCTGCAAGCAGACGCGTTGAAACTTCCCTTTCTCGACGAGACTTTCGCCCTCATTACCGTATCCTTTGGTGTGAGAAACCTCGAGAAACTAGAGCTCGGACTCCAAGAGATGTTTCGGGTACTGAAGCCAGGTGGACACCTACTCGTAATGGAGTTTGGACAGCCGAGAAATAGAGCCTGGAGAGCACTCTTTTCCCTTTATAGTTTCCAGATTATGCCGTTCCTTGGTGGTTTGCTCACCGGCAATAGGGCAGCGTATGAGTACCTCCCAAGAACAAGTCAGAAGTTCCCATGTGGAAAAGCTTTTATCGATCAACTAAAGGTCGCTGGATTTTCCTCCTGCACAGCACAGTCATTGTCGGGTGGTGTTGCCTACATCTATTACGGACAGAAGTAGTTGTTGGTTCGATATCAACCGTAACCCCTTGGACGGTAATGAGTTTTTACAAGAGCACTTTTTGTTCTTCCCCTAAGAATTTCCGTCAGGAAACGATACCTGAGGAAGACTATCTGTAGCGTGTGACTTCCGAGATAGAAGGAGTTACCATTGGAGGGTAGCCAGTCGGATGGAACGGGAGAAATAGCGGCTAATGATGGAGAAGACCGTGAAAAGAGCTCTAAAGACAAATTGGATTGTTGGAGTTACTGGAGCGAGTGGTATGCCTTATGCACTTACCCTCATCGACCAGCTCGAGCAGTGTTGTGACGAAGTTCACATTATTTTTTCAGATGCGGCATTTAGAGTCCTCCAGGAGGAACAAGACCTAAAGCTAAAGGCAGCTCGCCTGTCAGCAGACGTGCTACTCGGTCGGTCAAGCGACCGGCTGTTCTTTTACGACAATAAGGATATCGGAGCTGCGATTGCGTCTGGTTCTTTCCTCACTGAGGGGATGGTTATCGTCCCTTGTTCAATGGGGACGCTGGGAGCAGTCTCGAATGGTCTGTGTCAAAATCTTATTCATCGTGCAGCAGACGTTGTACTTAAGGAAGGACGCCGGCTGGTAATTGTCCCTCGTGAGACGCCACTCTCAAGTATACACCTTGAGAACATGCTCAAGCTGTCGAGAATGCAGGCGAGAATTGTTCCAGCCATGCCCGGCTTTTATCAGTGTCCGGAAGAGATACAAGATTTGGTTGATATGATGGCGATGAAAATACTAGACCAAATGGGTATCCACCGAGAGCTCGTGCCACGTTGGGGTATGGAGAGAGAGGGTAAGGAGCCTCGAGTTCGACTCGGTAAGACCAAATCTCCAACGCTCTTTCAGTTGCCATCATCCCATGACTGATACAGCTATCTTTAAGCCGTTGGAAAAGCTACAGAGTTTAGGACGTTTTGTTGCCTTCTCACACACTATATTTGCGTTACCGTTTGCAGTCGGAGCGGGTCTGGTGTGCACGCGTGATATTCCCGTGACAGCATCACAGGCTCTGTGGATTGTTATATGTCTTGTGTCAGCACGAACAGCTGCTATGGCTTTTAATCGTATAGCTGATCGCAAATGGGATGCCCTAAATCCAAGAACTGTGAATCGAGGACTCCCCTCCGGAGAGATAAAGCTCGGTGAAGCATTCGCGTTGCTCTCGCTCTCCACAATCTTTTTTCTCCTTGGTTCTTGGAGGCTTGGCTATCACTGTTTCCTCGTATCACCGTTTGTTCTATTGGTGCTTTTTGGGTACTCACTGGCATAGCGGTTTACTGGTGCGAGTCATTTTATTTTAGGCTTAGCTCTGGCATGTGCTCCGGGTGGAGTATGGTATGCTTTAACCGGTGAATTTGCTCTCGTAGCGTTGCCCTTGATGGGAGCAGTGCTCTTTTGGGTGGCTGGCTTTGACATCATTTATTCGTGCCAGGATCAGGAATTTGATCGCTCGGTAGGACTCTTTTCAATTCCAGCGCGTTGTGGAGTTGTGTCTGCTCTTTGGGTTGCTCGGATAGCTCATCTTATCTCATTCTCACTCCTTCTGACTTTTGGTTTTGTGGCTCACCTTAGTGTCGTCTACAACGTATGTATCGTCTTGTTTGGTCTCTTTCTCATTCGTCAACATGTACTGGTTCGTCAGAATACGATTGAGAGAGCGAATAGCGTTTTTTTTACCCAGAACGGTATGGCGAGTATGACGTTCCTACTCGCTACCTTTCTTGAAAGATTACTATAATGTGCCCTAAAGCAATCTTTCTCCCAAGGATTGCTACTCCTTATCCGATTGTAATTTTTGTTGGAGAAGCTCAATTCGATTGCGCCAGCCTCGAAGGAATCTCTGCAGTGCGGGTTTTTTCTGAGATAGTAGTTCATAAAAATTCTTTCTTTCCTTGAGGAAATGGTTGAGTAGTTTTTCTAGTGGTTGGTGTATGCTTGCTTGAAGTGTCAGAGAGCCAAATTTTCCATCAGCGGCGATTCCGAGAGCCTTCTGTAGAAGTTTCACCGCCCTGCTCGGCCCTGTATGTACGGCAGTATCAAAGAGTGCTACCGCGAGCTTCGGAGGGAGTAGATTGCAGCGACTAGAGATGAAGTACTCCTCGTAGTAAAGGGCCTCTCGTTCACAATGAGTTATCTTCATTATATCCTGTGTAGGATCTCCTCTTTTTTGTCGCCAGTGGTCATACGTTTTTTGTGTTATCCCATATAGAGTGGCTCGACCCCCCGCATTTCCGGGATCACGCGGATCGCGAGATAGTCCACCCTCCATAGAGAGTGTAAACTGAAGTGCGTCGTAAAATACTTCTAGTTCATGACTGGTATTGGGATTAACGGGCATTAGGCATCTTGCATCGGTGGTTTGCATTCTCAAGAACTCCAGAGGTGTCGTTGATTACTTGGCATCTATTAATCGGCACCATGAGTAAAAAGTTGTTTGTTTTAAAATGGAGCTCTTATTGTGAGCCTGTTAAGGTAAATAGCTGAAATCACATTGTGCATGAGAGAGCATGCCACATCTTGCATTTCGTGAAGACTCTTTCAAGCCGTGTAGGGGCTTAGTTACCTGAGCGATGTGAATTTGCGCGAAACGAAACTCGTGTCTATTCATCTAATTGATCGCCGCTATTGGATTCTACGAAATTCACTATTTTCTCCTTGGTTTGTCAGAAAGGTTATTTGCAAAGTATTCAATAAGCTCCCGCAGTACGGTAAGGGGGCATTGGTTCGGCCGTGAGTGGAGATACCGATGAGAAATATTTTAAAGAAGAGGTATTGGCTTAGTAGCCTTTCGACCTTTCTGTGGAGCTTCCGGGGGAGGGGGAGCTTAGAAACTTCTCCTGAGCGTTCCGAATGTATTAGGAATTTGCGTCTCAGAGTTGCTGACGTGCTAGCGGTGCGCGAGACGGAGCGAGAGATTCCTCAGCTTCGGAAAGAGCGTAATAACGATTTTATTCGCCCTGTTCCTACACACCAATCACAGTCGGGCTCTTGGGACGTTGTTAGAAAAAAGCAGTATATTCCTTCAATACGGCGAGAGTCATGACAGGATGCATTATATACATTTCGTCATCGAACCATGTAACGGCATGCAAGTTTATAAAAGTCAGACTCTAAATTCACGGTCCTCCCTTTCACTGTGCCATCAGCCACAAACTGTTCAAGCGGCACGAAGAAAAGCTTTTCAAATTCGCGTGTGACCATGAAAGCTCCATCCTGTGAGTATAGTGACTCAATCGCACCATAGCCAAGAATCCGGGCATACTCGATATCTGCTGCGATGGGTCGTGCACACCGGAGCTCATAACCAACAGTTTTGTGCTTGAGCTCAATGTCTGGAATTCCCTCTACCTCGAGCTTCTGCCGAATAAGTGGCAGGAGGACATCTCCGAGCTCTACCTCCGAGTACGTAATTCTTCCCAGTTCATCACGCAAACTTTCATCGAGTAGCTCAGAGCTTTCAGGTCTCAGGCAGTCAAGGAGCCCTTCAGCAAGCAGAATAACTCCATAATTTTTCCCGGCAGTGCATCTTGCCTTGATAGTGCGCACTATTCGTTCTGCAAATTCTGAGGGTTCGTGCGACCCCGCCTTGTACTCCTCTGGTATGAGTGCCAGCGATGCCCCTGATGCGAGGCCGATGCCGAGAGTTAGGAAACCTGCTTGCCGTCCCATTGTTTCAACGAGGTACCAACGGCGACAGGTTTTTGCATCAACGATGAGAGTGTCCACAATTTGGGTTCCGACTGTACGAGCAGTTTCGAAGCCAAAAGTCCTCTTTCCTCCAGGTAAGGGAATATCGTTATCGATCGTCTTTGGCACATGAGCAATTCGCATTTCCGGTATCCTCTGGTGGATCATATAGCTAAGGGTGGCAGTCCCTTCCCCCCCGATCATTACGAGTCCATCGATTTGAAGCTCTTTCAGTATAGCGATAAAGCGCTGCTCATTTTCCTGTTTTGAGAAAGGGTTGAATCGAGAGGTACCAAGGAGTGATCCACCCTGGTTGTAGATACGAGATATACCGTCGACTTCAAGAGGCATGAAGGCGTCCGCGCCATCTCTCATGCAACCCTTGAGACCTCCGTTGACACCAAAGACCTCAATGTCTCTTCCGTGGGCTTCAATTGTAGCTGCTCCTATAACGGCATTGATGCCGGGGGCTGGTCCACCACTTACGATGATCGCGATTCTCTTCATCTCTGTTCGTTGTCCTAGCAATTAGATTTACTTTGTATTCTGAGAGATTTCTTACAACGCATCATTATGCGTTATGCGATGGCACGGTCAATACTGGAAGAGGGCACTCCCGTACAACTCGTTCTGCAACACTTCCGATGAGGAGTCGAGAAATGCCTGTCCGTCCATGAGTCGCCATAACTACAAGGTCTACACCCCGATCCTGAGCGACTTGAATAATTGTATCATGGACCGCGCCGACTGCCTCTATTACCGAGCATTGAACGGGTAGTCCTTTAAAAGAGGTGGTCGCTATATCTGATAAGTCACGTTCAACTTTTTCTTTTAGTTGCTCAATAACTTCACGCTCTGGAAGAACAGGAAAATCGAGGGCAAACATGAGCGCAGCTTGAGCAGGATCTTCAACTACGGCAAGAAGTTCAATGGTTGATCCCGAAAGGGTTGCTAGCTCACATGCTAGGGGAAATGCTTCTTTTGATTCTTCCGAGAGATCGGTGGTAATCAGAATTTTCTGCATGGAATATATCTCCTCTTCAATTCTTATAAAGTATAGCCGATTCTTCAGTATTTTTCGATGTTCTCCTGAAGCTCCAATGCCCGCTCGTATGGCTTCTGAGGCCTGAGAGCGGCTCCATTCCACGGTGGATGGTCATATATTCGTCTATTAGGTTGCGCTCAGGAGTTGCTAGGTTCTATGAACACAGTCATGATTGTGTTCAGTGTTCACTTTTATGAGGCAGTTCTATGCTCTTTAGACGTCGTAAATACCCTCTACCAAAGTTCCCTGTTCAAGTTATTCCTCAGTTTAGAGCTTTCTGTGAGGAGTTGCCGGATCAGCGGGTAGCAGAGTTCCTCCCGGAGGTGCAAGAGTGCATCGCACACTTTCATGAGCTCTCACAAGAATTCCCGATACTGGATATGAAGCGGATAGAACGGATTGGTGAAGTTTGTACAGAGTTATTGCGCATGTACCCTGAGTGTACGCCTCGCCATAAAAAGATGATCGTAGGTGCTATCCGATATTTTGCCAGTATTGATGATGCACTCTCCGAGACGACCTACGCATCTGGGCTCGATGATGATATCAGGGTCTTAAATCACGTCATTGAGGAGGTGAAAAGAGAGGATCTCTTCATTCGCTGAGCTGACTTTTTGGGGGAGAAGGAAGCTTCTTCGTTTGAGACTCTTAATTTTCCTCACAACTATAAAACCCCCAGACAGATAAATCGGAGTGATTTTCTGTCTGGGGGTTTTCAGCGTCTACGAGCCTTGTATTAGCTCTTTGCCTTTCCTTCCTCGAGCCATCGATCGATCACTTGTTCAAATGCAGGAAGTGGCTGAGCTCCTTTCAGTTGCACGCCGTTAATGAAAAACCCCGGCGTCCCAGTGATTCCATTCTCAGAAGCGAGTTTCATGTCTTCTTCAATTTGCTTCTGAACCTTTTCTGATTTCATATCGGCGAGGAACTTCTCGACGTTGAGGTCGAGCTTTTCTGCAGTTGCCTTATAGAAATCCGCGTTGAGACTCCGTTGGTTCTCGAACAGTGCATCGTGCATCTCCCAGAATTTTCCTTGCTCTCCGGCTGCGAGCGCAGCGGCGGCAGCAGGTTTTGCTTCCTCGTGGAAGGGAAGCGGAAGATTCTTGAAAGCAACACGAACCTTGCCTGGGTACTTCTTCAGCACCTCTTCTACAGTATCATTTGCTCTCGAGCAGTACGGGCACTGAAAGTCTGAAAATTCAATGATGGTGATCGGTGCATCTTTTGGCCCCTTTACTGGGCTTCCACTTACCGGAACTATCGTCGGATTTTTAAACTGTTGCTCTATGGCCATCTGAGCTTTTCGTTCCTGCTCCTTTCGAGCTTCCAGTTGTCGGTTTTTAAAATACTGCTCAATCGTCGACCCGAGCGCCTTTTGACCCGATTCAGTTTGAAGGTATGAATCCATGAGCTTGTTGAATTCCTCAGAAGAAACTTCAGCGCTTGCATAATGGAGCGGAATGCATGAGAGCGCTCCGGCTATAAGCGTGTTTGATAATATCTGCGTTCTACTTTTCATGAAGTATGGCTCCCTTAATTGAGTGTGAGAATATTTCCTGAGCGATAATGGCTCAGAGTTTAGGGGTGCTGAAGGATTTTCCGTAGGGCTCACCCTAGCGGTCCTGCTCGACAATCCCCAGTTGGTTTTACACCCTTCATGACTCCTTTTCTAGAGAAAAAATTCAATGATTTTCAGATACAGGAGTGTTTTCATGGTCGTGTGGGGGCGTATGGGCAATAGAGAGCAGCTGTGTTAAGAATCTGCATAAGGTGTTAGCACAATTTAGGACGCCGTGGGTATTCCCGAGGAAAACCGCAGTCAGTGGCCATGACGTGAAGGGATACATGACGTGAAGGGATAGTCGAGTGAATTGTCGGCTTCTACGGTATCTTTGTGTTTGATTTGAGCTGGAGGGATGTATGTGGTCATATTTGGCGAGAAGTATCGTTGCGATATGTTTGTTTGTTGGGGGTGTAGGAATTATGAGTGAGGCAGAAGTTGTTGGCGAAGCAAGGGCAGAAGGAAAGAGTGTAGGGAGTATTTTTGGTACATTGACTACCTCAAAGGGAGTAATGACCATTGAGTTTTACCCGCAGGAAGCTCCCGTGACAGTAGCAAATTTTGTCAATCTTGCGCAGCGAGGTTACTACGACGGGCTTACTTTTCACCGAGTGATTAATGATTTCATGATTCAAGGGGGAGACCCAACAGGCACTGGTATGGGTGGTCCGGGGTATAGATTTCAGGATGAGTGCGTGGCAGCGAGGCGCCATGACACGCCGGGTGTACTTTCAATGGCGAATGCGGGACCCGGAACAAATGGTAGTCAGTTTTTTATTACGCACGTGCCTACCCCATGGCTTGATGGTAAGCATACCGTCTTTGGCAAGGTCACGAAGGGACAAGATGTTGTAAACGCAATAGCTCAGGGTGATACCATCACATCCATCACTCTTTCGGGTGATATTAAGGAGCTGCTTTCGGCGCAGTCTCAATACGTTTCGGAATGGAACAATATTCTCGATAAGAAGTTCCCAAAGAAATAACCTCTGTAGTTTTATTTCATTCCAACCGCGTCGTGTTAACCAGCGCGTCGTGTTAACTAGACTGTATTAGATCGTGCGGCAGTTTCAAGCCGCGCGGTCTGATCTACTGAATTGATGCAGAGTCAGCGGTGCTCGACAAGGTAATCGCGGTTTAGTGGCTCTGTGTTTAGTGGCTCTGAGTTTAGTGGCTCTGTCGTGGTACCCTCTGCTATTCCATGCTTGAGCGATTCTTGGAATTGCTCCCACATATCAAGCTGCTTAATGGGACCTTCCAGTGTCTCGCCATCCTTGGTGAGATAAAGGATATCCTCGAGAAATGCTATCTCTAGAGTATTTCTTCTTTCGAAACCACACGTTGCCAACTGTGTGAGCTGATGC
Organism: Bdellovibrionota bacterium; assembly: GCA_049451755.1. GTDB lineage: Bacteria > Bdellovibrionota_C > UBA2361 > UBA2361 > RFPC01 > RFPC01. The sequence goes on along the minus strand of JBMTVV010000001.1, from coordinate 12,979 downwards.
TCATCGAAAAGAAAGAATTCATATTGAGAGACCCAGTCTTGTTTGCTTCCACGCATGAGGTGGCAGAACGTCGCAATCTGAGTAGGAGCAAAAAAATAAAATCGAACCAACGAAGAGTTGAGGCGTAGAATGACTTTCAATGTTTTCTTGTGGACTTCCCCGACGTGACCCCACAGCAGATACTCTCCTGAAACATCCCGTGAATATAACGTGGGGTTCTTTGCCTCAAGTGAGTCGTCAGAAAGGGTAGGGGAGTACTTCAAACAATGAGCATAAGCGAGGACACGAGCATATGAGAGTTCTGGCGTTTCCTCTGGATGAATGGAGAGTTGAACACGAGATTCGGAGTAGCACTCCTGTGTCGTGTCGTTGACCACGAGGTCGAACGTATACAGTTGTCTCGTACTCATAGCACTTCCTACTTGAGATCAAATCGTACTGGGACCCAGTTTCGGGCACGACACCTTTCTTCTGGGCATATAAATGTCGGCTCGTCTAATCGGGGTATGAGGGTTCTTTGGAATTCCCGTTGGCAGTCACCACAAATAATCAGCACCTTATTCGGAAAGACCTCAAAGAAAAATGGGACAATAGCGTGCTTTTTCTTCGCACGTGCCTGCCATTCACGCATTTTTTCTGGAGAAGGTTTTTTCATAGGTGAGGCGATCACACTTCATTTTCCTCCCATACCATATCAGAGCTGGTGCCAAGGGTCACGAGTGGTCGTCATGTAGGCTTTCTGGTGCGATTCATAATGGGAAGCCTTCGGTTTTTAGGTTTCTGATTCGTTTTGGGTCTGGTAAAAATGTTAGGGTGTCTCTACGGGTTCCGGCATAGCAGACCGCACCTAAGACAGCGGAAAGTAGCTAATAGAAAGCACCTAAAACGACAAGATGCGCTAGCGAAAATGGCTGCTTCGCAAAAGTGGTACTTTCGAAAAAAGGCAGCTGTAAAAAAGGCAACTGTGAAAAAAAAGCGACAGGGCGAAGTCATGAGGGATTCTTATCGGCGTTCGGAAGTAAGGCGTGCTGAAATGAGACATCAAGAATTCAGTAGTGGAATGCAGAAGATTCACTTTGGTGGAGTGCTCCTTCTTCTCATGAGCTGCTTTTTGGTTTCCGGGGTAAGTAAGTGTCAAAAGGATTATGTCTTATTTGAGAAACCCAGCCCCTCACCTTCGGTATCTCCCTCTCCCTCGCCGTCAGTATCTCCTTCTCAGTCACCGTCACCATCTCCAACAGACTCCTCCGATGACGAGACCGTTGAGTCTCCTACTGCCTCAGATGGTTCAGCCTCGAGCTCTGCGATATTTTCTTTCCGTTCAGAGAATGGCTTTTGGGCAGGTGTTAGGCAGCTCGGCCATGGAAATGAGGGTAGTAATGACATCAAGAAAAGCTCTCCCGCAGCAGGGGACGATGCAGCTACTGTGCCGAATGATACTGTCAATGGTAATGCTGTGAAGAAGGTGACGAGTCTTTCGGATCTATCTCGCCGAAATGATAGCTCGTATGGAAATTGGCTTGGTGGAATGTATCGGAACGAGGACGGTGTTAGTGGGGACCAAGATGGAGATGGGTACTCTGATGATCTTGAGCTGGATGTAGGTTCTGACGAGCTAGATCCGCGTAGCACTCCTACTGGTTCTGTAACAAATCTAAAAGCTCGGATGGTTCTCTCTGATTCTGATCTTGACGGAGCCTCTGTTAAGCAGGAACTCTCGCTGGGGACTTCCACATCTTCTCGGGATACAGATGGCGATGGATTCTCAGATGGGAGTGAGATGCGCTCTGGAACCTCACCACTCGATAAAACTTCCTATCCGGTTGATTCTGATGGAGATGGGCTTGGTGATGATTATGAGGTGCGCGTTGGATTGAACCCGGCTCGGATTGATAGTGATGGGGACGGTTTGGATGACGAGATGGAGATGGTTTTCGGAACAGATCCTCTCCAGCGAGATTCCGACCAAGATGGGATTTCTGACGGTAGAGAGGTATTACTTGGCAGTGACCCTACTATGAGTGAACCGTCAGGTTCGTAGGAAGAGGCTCTTCATTTCTCTTTCTTCATGGGTATCCCTTTTATGAATTTGCCCACGAGGAGGTTGCTTTCTTAGAAAAAGAATCCCCTCTCTGCTCGGTTTGGGTCTATAAAAATACGAATTCATCGCAAGATTTCAGGGTATTTCCAGCTGCTTCGGTTTTCTATATTTGCTTTTGTTTCCCCTGTTCGGCGGTACGGTGGTAAAATCCTGAAGAATGGGTTGTGCTTTACGCTTTTCCTTGATTATTCTGATCAAGATTATCTTTCAGTCTGTAGAAAACGGGGGTTTAACGGATGAAGCCTTTTTTGCTCTCACGTTCTTCTCATTTTGCCAATACTTCTCAACTATTAATAGTCGGTGTACTCAGCTTTTTGGGTTTAATGACAGCCTCAACTGCTGCGGCACAATCGTCAGTGAAATTTGATCTTGATGATGACGACCTATCAGAGATTATTCAACTTACAATCCAAGACGATGATACGGTTGATTGGCAGATACTCTCTTCATCTTCGGGTTATGCGACTGCGCTCTCTCAAAAAGAAGAGTTTGGAGAAGCCGGTATTGGAGTTGCCGTTGGTGACTGGCGTGGAGATGGAGGCGTTGATTACGCTTACGTTGAAAAGCGAAATGGTACCCAGCTAAAGTGGGATGTCGAAGATGGATCTGACGTTGATACGTATGCCTTTGGTGGGCTGAAAGACTTTGTCATAGCAGCGCTTGATGTGGATGGCTCAGGGGCTATCGATGCTATCACGATGCGAAGAAAGGGTAGGATCACAGTGCGGTTAGATCCCTTTGCCTCTGGCTCAGGAGAGCTGATAGCAAATCTCCCGCGCCGCACGACTCGGAAGATCAAGACAGGAGAAGCTGAGCCGTTTTATTTTCAAGATGCCGATGGGGTCCGAGTTGGTACCGTTTATACAAACAGTGCGGGAAGTCGGTACCGGTACACTGCTCATAATTTCACCTCCTCCGAGAGAGAGGGCGCTCGGCTTGGAGCTGTTCGGGGAGATATTATTGAGGTGGTTGAGATCCTAGATGGGAACGGCACGCCGCACATACTCTTACAGGAAACGCACCGCAACAAGAGGTCGCGAGTACGTATTTACACTCTGGCGGGCACTCAGGTATTCGCAAGCACCTACTTGGGACGTACTCTCCTAGTAGGGAACTACGCAGCGGGAGCGAATGGTGAGCAGTTCGCCATTCAAAACGAGGACAGCCTCACAGTTGTTTCCCCCTTTGATAGTAGTGCTAACGCAGAAATAACCCTCCCATCAGACGCAGTCATTGCTGATCTCGCAAATATCAATGATTTCTCAAATACTGGAAGCAGCGGTGGTGGAGGTTCTAACCCAGGCCTCAATTCCGTATGCCCGAATGTGTTTGATTTTGGAACTGGAAGGCTCTGGAAACCTGAGGCTGATGCATCTGACAATCGGAAGCATAAACCCGTAGTTCTCCTTACTGGCAGTAACAAGACTGGAGACTCAGCGCTCACCGTTTATGACAGTCAAGGGAATGTCGTTTGTAGCGCATTTACATTTAAGTCCAGCTCGATTCCCGGTGTAAATGGAGGGGCAGACCACTACTTCTCTGGTTGGATCGGCGGGTGTGGGCTCACGGCGAGCCAGATCGCTTCTGCTGCACAGGCAAACACCGGCAGCCGTACAGTATATCTTGAGTGGAAGTCGAATGCGTGTCTACGGGTACCAGAGCCAACCAACCGTTATGGGGGCGTCTAAGATAGGGAGACCCACGTCGGCAGGTGGGGTATGGTCGGGAGCACTTGTAGTGGCTTCTCCTCCCTTCTGCCCGTAATTACGAAGCAATCCGTGTCGAAATGACGAACTCTTGTGGAAAGGGGGCTTATCGAAAGCCCCCTTTCTATTCTGTGTTATCTTCTCTTGTCGATGATTCCTTTTTAGGAAGGTGTCCTTAGGGAGCCTTGTTTCTCTTCGTTGCCCCAGCTAGTATCTGACGTATGTCAGAGAGCGAAAAAGCAAATAATAACACAGAATTCAACCGAAAAGCAGTCAAGCGGGCGAGTAGACGACTCTGGCTACGACGACTGCCGAAGCTCGTTCTTTTTGCCCTATTCGTAACAGGGATAGCGTTTTCTCTTTTCCAATATCTCTCGAATATGCCGCGGGAGCGGTTTGCGCACGGGTACACCTATTTTGAGCGGGTGTGGCTTGGGGCAGAGAAGGTGGCTCGGATGACCGCACTGAAGATGACAGCGCACCACGAAGATCTGAAGAATACCGAACTTCCGGTTGTTGAGTTGTACGTGAGAGGAAAACGGCTGGATAGGCTTGAAGAAGCATTACCAAATACGAGTGTAAAAGCTGAAAAGGCAAAAATTCGGCTTGGTGAAGAACGCTATGAGGGGAAGGTCCGCTTTAAAGGTGATTCGATGAACCACTGGGCCTTTCCTGCAAAGTCATGGCGCGTTGAGTTAAACGATGGAGACTTCTATCGTGGTATGAAGACGTTTAACTTAAACGTCCCACGAGTTGATAACCAAATAGCGAATTGGCTTGGCTATACCCTCGCAAGCGAATTGTCCGGTGTGTTATCTCCGTACGCTGAAAACGTCCACTTTCGTCTTAATCGTCTTTTCGACGGGATGCGACTTCTCCTCGAACAGCCGAATCAGGATATGTTGACGAGACGGTATCTCCCACCAGGCAAAATCTTCGTCGGAGATATTTCTACGGAGCAGGTCTATGGCGCTACCCCGCGGAAGAAGCTCTATAGCGATCCTTCTGCTTGGGCGGTTGATGGCCCCGGAAATGATTTGCATCTGAGTGAGATTGAATCACTGATCAGCGTTCTCAACGAGGATGAGAATCCGTACCGGTTCTATGACGCACTCAGTTCAATTGTTGATGTAGAAGCGTTGGCAAAGTACATGGCGTTCCTAGAGCTCGTTGGTTCAGTGCACGTTGATGAAACCCACAATGGAAAGCTCTATTTTCATCCGCACGCAGGGAAATTTACACCGATTGTATGGGATACAGTTGCGTATATGTGGGGCAACGAATTCGCTCTCGATATCGGTATAAATAAGCTCTTTCGTGGGATGATACAAAATCCTGCCTTTCGTGATATGAAAGATCGGTTCTTGTGGGAATTTGTTGAGGACACGTTTCCGGCTGAGAAGGTCTTAGGGCTGATAGATACTGAGATGAAAAAGGTTCGAAGAGACCTGTATGCATCTCCCTTTAAGTTGAAGGCGAATGATAAAGGGATACGACACCTCTCCAACAGAGAAGTCGAAGAGGCTGTCCTACGGCTACGACAGGCGGTTGTTGATCGAGAGCAGCGGGTTCGAAGTCACATGGAACCGACTGAGGTCGAGTATCGAGTAGTAGATGGAGATCATGCTGCGGAGCGGCTCGTTCTTATCCGAGTAAATTCAGCAGCAGGTTTTTCCTTCGATCGATTCCGAATCTCGTATGAAAATGAAATAGGACAAATTCCAACAGTATCGCGAGTTGGAGTCGATGCTGTTCACGATCATCTTCTACCGAATACTGCTCGAACTCAGAACGAGTCTCTATCAGGAAAAAAACTCGAGGGGAATGTGTACGAGGTACAGGTGCAGGATCGTTTGCTCTCAAAGCGACGATTCGTCGGTGGCAAAACAGCGGAGGTTGTTCCTGCGGTCTATCGATATCGAATTGGGAACATCCCGGTAGGCAGTGAGCCGATAGTCGAAGTGGTTGGGGAAAACGCTATCACCGGAGTCAGAGCGTCTGGATACGTGACGAATGCAATACCGCTCGATGCCGGTAGTCGGCGTTATGCTGTTTGGTGGTCACCAGAGAGCTTTCGGCAAGGTCAGGCCGTTCGGCTATCTGGACGGGTACGCCTTACTGAGACCTTGCGGCTTACCCCGTATGATTCACTCTACGTAGCACCGGGGACTGAAATTGTACTTGAAGAAGGAGTGTCCATTTTTGCAGATGGTGCCAAAGTTCATTTTGATGGCACCGTTGCTCGACCCATCACGATGCATCCAGCAACTACGGGAGCTCGGTGGGGAACACTCGCGCTTCGTAATGTAGAAGATGCGGTATTGTCACATGTTATACTGAGAGATAGCTCCTTCTTCGTTCATGATCATGTCCGGTACGAAGGAGCGCTCGCCATTCATGGAGGGTCCGCAGAGGCGCAAGAGCTTACGATTCGTGGTAATTATCCCTCAGTCAAATCGGGAAGACTCACCCTGCGAGAGAGCCTGATTGAGTCGCCATTCCCATTTTCGGTGAAATCAGAAAATGGAGTAGTGAGAGAAATTGATACCAAGCATGAGCAGACGCCGACAGTACACGCTCGTGCGAGTCTCAGGAGGTCGGCATTTGGAACAGAGCCACGAGCTGAGCGAGAGTTTAAGTTCTCACTCCAAATGCCGTGGGACGAGACCCCGGATCTCCTCAAGGTTGCCGCAAAGATACGAAAGGCCTTAGAGCGGAGAGCACAAGACGACACGGTATGGAGTGCTCCAAAGTATGTATCAACAGATTACTACGTCGATAAGGAGGCAGAGGAGTTTCTCTATAGAGATATCTATTTCGACACGCCGGACCGTCTAGCATATAAAAACCAGATCTCGTACCGATTTAGAAATCGTTATAAGGATAGAAAGTCTTATAAAGAGTATGTGAAGCGTCAAGATGTGCCAGCGTTGTGGCCATATCGGTTGGAGTTTCAGGCGAAGGTGAATCGTCAGGAGCTTGGGAATGGCTTCAGTACGGTAGAAGAAGCACGTTTTGAATTCAGGGATGCCTCAGCTCCATTTAGTATTGAGAATCAACCCCCAGATAGACCGTGGTCTCTTGAGGAATTTCTGGCCTACTTTCAGGGAGGGAACTTTCAAGGTATTCACACATACCCAGCTCGTGTCTTTTTGGAGGCGCTTGAGGGGCAGTATAAGGGTGAGACTCTTGTTGTTGAACCGAATCTTGTACTCATTACTGAGCGGTATCGGCAGCACCTAAATATCCCGTCAGAGTTTGGCTCAGGACCGAATCCGGAGCAGGCATATATTATTAGTCTCGATAAGAGTGATATCTACGATGCGAAGAAATATATCGAATTTTTGAATGCGAAGCGGGAAGGGTTAAAGTACCTCGATAAGCCCGAAGTTCTGGGGTCTCTTCTTGAGATTGAGGTGGAGTTTGAGCGGAATGTATCAGATGTCCTCGATAGGAGGATTCTCTCTGCAAAGACCAATGGTGATACAGAGAAGGTTATTCAGCTAGAGGCCATCAGAGATGCCTTCTTGCAGGACCAGCAAGCAATTATGCAGGTTGTTGACGAGGAGTTGCTCAGAGAAGGGATAGAGGTTGTTCCAGCATCAAAGAGCAAATATGTGCAGATGGTAGAAGTAGCTGCACCATAGGGTCTTGTTACGCAGGGGGAATAAGACGTCTTTTCGCTCTTACTTTCGCTCGTTATAGTGTTTCTAGTTTCAGAAGGTAGCTATGCAGAACGCAAGAATTGTCTCACAACTCGCTCCCAAAGTATTTTTGATATTCATCTGCTTCGCTTGCGTGCCTTACTTTCATGATCATCGAGTAGGAATACCTTTTTTGCCAAGTGAGCTTTCTGCTGAGGAACGCAGTGTCGATGAGGTAGACTCTCACGACGTAGCTGTTAATGACGCAAACTCAAATGGAACGACTGAAATATCGGATCCCTTCGAAGGATGGAACCGAGGTGTCTTCTGGTTTAACGATAAGTTAGATCGTTATCTGCTTGAACCAGTTGCTGATGGGTACGACTATGTGATGCCGGATACGGCACAGCGCGGTGTGACAAATTTTTTCGATAATTTGCTCTACCCGCGGTATCTTGTGAGTGACATTGTTCAGTTTAAATTTTCTCAGGCCCTAGAGCACACTGGACGATTTCTGATTAATTCTACGGTGGGCATTTTCGGATTTATTGATGTTGCCAAGCATGTAGGACTGGAGAGGCATCAAGAGGATATCGGGCTTGCTCTCGGTTATCACGGAGTCCCCCCTGGAGCTTACCTCGTTTTCCCATTTTTTGGGCCGTCGAATGTACGAGATGGTGTTGGGCTGATGTTTGATATGGCCCTAAATCCAGTCGGTTGGGCCATAGCAGATGCCGCTAGTTCCAATGACGCTATTGCAATAACCGCCGCAACAACTGCGGTTGATGTAGTTCAGCAGCGAGCGAATCTCGATGAGGCAATTGAAGCAGCGCGTGATGCCTCCCTCGACTACTATCTCTTTGTGCAGTCAGCCTATTATCAGCGTCGAGAAGCCTTAATCCATGACCACCAGCTCAATGCTGAAAAAGCTGAGGAGGAAGATCCATTCGCTGAAGATGAGGCTTTTGATGAGGCCTTTGCCGAATAGGTGGATGGTAGTGATAACGGCTTGAAATAACACAGTGCATTTTTATATTTGCTGCTCCTTACGATACTTTTCTCGCCGTTCTCCTCATAACGGTAGTATCAAGTTGGCATTAAACAATGGATGAGCTCTGGTCAATGGATAAGGGGAAAAGACAAAACGCTGAGTTCTCTACCCCCCTTATCATTTGGGTAGCCGCCTCTGTTTCTCTGTGTATTACTCTCTATTTTCCCCTAAGTAATTGGGTGAAATCCAGCGCTTCACAAGGTGTGCACGGCATCTATTCACAATATGAGGTATCGCATTCGACGCCGGGAGAAGAGTTTGGCAGCTTTATTGTCATCCTACGACCATTTTAAATGGAGCGGAGCATTAAAAAGCTGTGAGCTGACTGTCGTTTGAGTTTTTTGATGTTTCTGGTAAGTCGGAATCTAGTGACAGAGTATCCTGTGGAGAGCGGGTTTTCATTGCCTGTATGCATGTCGGATGAAATATACCATCTCTCTTGCAAATGGCATGAGCTGAAAGGGGCATTAGAGCGAGGACTGAATCAATGGATTCCATGCATTGAGCCGAAACAAGTCGGATTCGAACGAGTTCTTTCTGATTGGTAGTATCGGGGGATGGAGTTGGGAGTGGTGTACTAAACGGAGCCTCAAAGAGACTCGTTACTTCATTCTTTAATTCCTTCTGCTCTTTTGTTATCTCATCGCGATAGCTCTTTATTAAATTTTTTATTTTTTCGGTATCTGGATCCCTCTGTCCTTGAAAGGATTCTTTGTGAATACCGAGCGCACCCAAGGGCTTATAAAAGATAAGTGGTTGCTCGGTACAACTCACCGCTAAAGCCTGTAGCTGATTTCGAAAGAGGTCTCTTTTGAGTGAGGTTATCTTCTCGGCTTCTTTAGTAGCAGAGAGTTGAAACTGTACTTCTTGAATTTTCTGCCTAAGAAGAGGGGGGATCGAAGAGGAGAATCCACTTCCGAGATTCTCATAACGAAATGTTTCAGATGATCCTGATGCGAAATCGTAAATACTCCTGGTCTGCTGCGAACTAAACATCTGAGCGCACGCTTGGGAGTCTTTCCCACTTCTAATACATGCTGGTACAGTACTTGGTGTCTTTAGCTCAGTAAGAGTATCGAGATATTGCTTGCAATCACTGGGAGCTTCCGTGACCTGAAACTCCCATTCGCCTGAGACCATCATGGAGCAGGCATACATGGCAAGATCCTCTAGAACGGAGAGTAGCTGAGCTTCTACTCCTTTATCATTTTTTTTCTTTTTCAGGTGAGTGGTTTGGATACGTAGGTGCTCAACTCGTAGTGTTTGGTAAGCACTCTTGCCAGCATCTGTTTCGATGAGAGGAACAGGGGAATTCTGCGTAATCTTTCTCGCTTCCTGCGCACTTGCAGGTGTCTTTACCAGCAAGTTGGCTACGAGAAGACAAAGGATCACGGAGATATAAAAGCGCATAGGACCGTCTTGGTATTTCTTAAACGAGCTCCCCCTTATGTGGAGGAGCTCACTTAGGTTATGGGACTCCTTTACATGGGGGTGCCATTACCGCTGTGCCACTACGGGGCCACTGTGCCACTACGGGGCCACTGTGCCACTACGGCGGAGGACTTCTTCCCTAGTCGCGACTTCTCGCGATTTGTGATAACAGTCGAAGCATCTCGATGTACAGCCAAATCAGGGTCACAAGAAGCCCAAATGCCCCAAACCACTCCATATGTTTTGGAAGGTTGCCACTTCTTGATGCTGTGGTAATGAAATCAAAATCAAGCACTAAGTTTAGGGCCGCGATTCCCACCACAAAAAGAGATATGCCAATGCCGATTGGACCACCGTCGTGCAAGAACGGCATGTGTACTCCAAAAAGATTCATAACGAATGCGACGAGGTAGACAAGACAGATACCGCCCGTTGCGGCAAATATCATCATTCGAAACTTTTCTGTTACTTTGATGACTCCCGAGCGGTATGCTACTAGCATCGCAAAGAGGGTGCCAAATGTAAGAGCAATGGCCTGAAAGACGATTTCATTATTAATTCCAAGCGGTGCCTCAAAGCTACCACTGCCTGCCCCCGCAGTTATCGAAGCGTAGAGGAGTGAGATGCCACCAAGTACGAATCCTTCAACTATTGCGTATACAGGGGTGAGTAATGGCGCCAGGGTGTGCTTAAATGAGATAATGAGCGCGAGTATGAGACCTCCAATCATGAAAGGGATTGTAAGGGGCATAAAGAAACTTGGCTCATGATAAGCCCAGTATGCGGAACCCATCACGAGTAGTACTGACAGAATAGTCTTATTAATCGTTCCCTCTAGCGTCATCACTCCATCATGCGAAGCAATCGCTTGACCTTGAAACATCTTCTGACTGAGAACTGGATTTGAGCTATGCATTGTGTAGTTCCTTAATAGAGTGAAATTCCTAAAGAGCGCCTTTATTTTTTGCTTCAGTGACGCTCATGACGGACCACCCAAATAGTTTACGCGTCATAGGTAAAATCGGCAACACGGGAACGATCCTTTCCTTTCCCCTATGGGTTTTCTCCTACCTTTTAAATGCATAGGGGAGCAATTAGGTCTTATAGACCTATTTCGAGATGGTAGCACAGGCCCAGATAGGTAGCTTTTTGGGGTAATATATCTCTAAGATGCATCAGGTGTTTGTGAATAGAGAAGTTATGGTTGAAGAACGTGGAAGTATGCCTTGTCTGCGATATACTTTACTCCTCCTTTTTCCTTTGAGCCTATGTTTCGTTTCGTGTTCGCTCATAGCGACAAAGATGGGCACCACATCTTTGTCGGAGAGGTTAGCTGCCTTTCCCACAACTGCTCCTATTCAGTCCATCGGGCATATACATTGGAATGAATATGCTGTTCCGTTCATCGAGGCAGAATCAGATAAAGATGGGTTTTTTCTCTTGGGTGCCATCCATGCGCACCTTCGACTTGGACAAATGGAGCTACTCAAGCGACTAGCATCTGGAAGATTATCAGAGATGGTCGGTCCTTTCGCAAATGATCTCGATCACACTATACGTATACTTGACCTTGGTAAGGGCTCTCAAAAAGTAATTGAGAAGATGGATCCTGAAACTAAGGATCTACTCTCAGCATTTGTCGCCGGGATCAATTGGTACCAGAACGAACTTCAGCAATTACCTCCCGAATTTGAATTATTTCAAATGGAACGTGAGCAATGGGGAGTAGAAGATGTGCTTCTCATGACTCGTTTGGCAGGGATTGATCTCTCCTGGATGTTTTATTTTGGATTTCTGCAGATTGAAGAGCAGTCGCTTCGTGAGCGACTGTGGCAGCATTTCCTTGAAGGTAATGAGATACGAGCGCAGCAAGATCAGCTTACTATGTCCCTACATGACATGGGAATTGAATCCGCAACCCAACTCTTTATGCAGATGAGCAAGACGGGTAGTAATGCCGTCGTTATTTCAGGAGATCGAACGAAGCATGGAGCAGCTCTTCTCGCCAGTGATCCTCACCTAGGGACCTCGGTTCCCAATTTCTGGTTGCTAGCTGGAATCCGAACTCCAGAGTTTCAAGTCGTTGGAATGATGATTCCGGGAGTCCCATTCTTTGCGCTCGGTCGGAATGAGCATATCGCTTGGGGTGGAACGAACTTAAGAGCAATTAGTACCCATCTTTATAGAGTTGAGCCTCAAGAGATCTCCTCCCGCAAAGAGCGAATACGTACAAGATGGTGGTTTGATACGATGAGGGAAGTACGAGAGTCTTCCCTTGGGCCGATTATCAGTGACGCCCCCTTTTTCCCGGAGAACTCTGACCCTATCGCGCTCTATTGGGTTGGGCATCAAGGACGAAGTGATGAGGTTACGAGTTTTCTCCGGGCGAATCGGGCACAAACCTTTGATGAGTTTTTGAAGTCATTCGAGAGTTATGGGGTATCGGGACAGAATATGCTGTATGGAGATCACGAGGGGAATATCGGGCATCTCCTCGCCTATCACCAACCACTCTTAAAGGACGCAGATCGAACGATGGACCTTTTTAAGAGTGCGGAAAATATCCCGAGCTCTTTTCGTTCGGCTCCAGAACTCCCGTATCGATATAACCCGAATAGTGGATACATTGGTTCTGCCAATGATAAATCCTTTGATACAGAGATACCGCTTTCATTTTCATATGCAGATCCATCACGAGCTCTCAGAATGGCAGAGCTCATTGAAGCTCAGCAGGTTATAACTAGAGATCATATGAAAGAGTTACAGCAGGATGTGCACTCTCTATCAAGTATTACACTGAGAGACCTTTTGCTCTCTACCCTGACGAGCGCGGAACAGAAGGCGTTTGAAGAGGATTATCGGGTTGGTAAGATGTATCAAGCGTTCTCCCAGTGGGATGGTTTTTTTGATACCGAATCAACTGGAGCGCTAGCGTTTCATCTGATCATTTCAGAGAGTATTCCAGAGATACTTCAGGAGTTTTTCCCCGATGAACAGGAGCGTTCCATGATGTTGCGTGGAGCTCTCTGGCAGAAGGTGTTAAGAC